>DASUHU010000141.1:0-2604 GCA_036273395.1 Candidatus Limnocylindrales bacterium | reverse complement strand
TACGGCCTGCCGTCGGTCTGGTTCATGAACGGGCTGCATTGCCGGACCGTGAGCGCCGACTGCCCGTACGACGTGGTCGGCGTGAGCTTCCCCGGCGCTCCCGCGGTGATCCTCGGCCACAACGCCCGGATCGCCTGGGGCGCGACGAATGTCGGGCCCGACACCGAGGACCTCTTCCGCGAGACCGTCGACCCGAAGGACTCGACGCACTACCTCTACAAGGGCCAGTCGCTGCCGTTCGAGACGCGGACGGAGACGATCCACGTCGCCGGCGCTGCGGACGTGACGCTCACCGTCCGCTCGACGGTCCACGGCTCGATCCTCTCCGACGTCGATCCGCGGCTCAAGGACCAGCCGCCGCTCGCCCTCGAGTGGACGACCACGAAGGAGGTCGACGGCGCGCTCGGGACCTTCTTCCGGATCGACGCCGCCGGCTCGTTCGCCGAGTTCAAGGCCGCCTTCGACACCTACGGCTCGCCGAGCCAGAACTTCGTCTATGCCGACGTCGACGGCCACATCGGTTACGTCCTGCCGGGCCTCATCCCGATCCGCGCGAATGGCGGCTCGTGCCTGCCCGACCGGCGCTGCGCGGCAACCGCCCCGCGCGCCGCCGTCCCGACCACCGGCGATCGCGTCCGCGACGGCGCGTCCGGCACCTTCGACTGGACCGGCTACATCCCGCGGGACCAGCTGCCGTGGCAGCTCGACCCGCCGAGCGGGATCATCGCCTCCGCCAACAATGCCGCGGTCGACGCGAGCTACCCGTACTTCCTGGGCGACGACTGGGATCCCGGCTACCGCGCGGCGCGCATCGTCCAGCTGCTCCAGCAGAAGCCGACGGGCCTGACGGTCGCCGATATGGGCGCGATCCAGACGGACACCCACGTCGGTCGCGCCGACAGCATCGTGCCGAAGATCGCCGCCCTCAGGCCGGCGGGCCTCGCGCCCGCCACCACGGACGGGCGGCTCCTCCTCGACCGGATCCTCGCGTGGGACGGGACGTGCGGGACGGACTCGCTCGGGTGCGCGGCGTACATGACGGCGGAGCTCGAGATCGAGCGGACGATCGTGGATGGGCGCCTCGGCCTGGGCATCGCCCGGGACTATGTCGGCACGCCGTACGCGTGGCAGTCGCTGGCGTGGCTGCTCGACCATGCGAGCAATGCCTGGTGGGACGACCCCGGCACCGCCGGGAAGGAGACGGCGGCGCAGCGGATCTCGGCCGCGCTCGACCGGGCCGGTGGCGAGCTCCGGGCGGCCTACGGCGACTCCGCGACCTGGACGTGGGGCCGGATGCACACGGTCACGTTCCGCGAGGACACGCTCGGCTCGAGCGGGATCGGCGTTCTGGAGTGGTACTTCGATGCGTCGACGATCCCGGTCGCGGGCGCCAGTGGCGCCGTCGACAACACGTACTACCAGGAGCGGCGGGCGTATCCCGACCCCGCCGATCCCACCTACGTGCCGGTCGGGATCGATCATGTCTTCGACATCACGAACGGCCCGTCCTACCGGCTCGCGGTCGACATGGCGGATCTTGACGGGGCGCGGATCGTCATCACGACCGGCCAGAGCGGCAACCCGCTCGATCGCCATTACGCCGACCTGATCCCGAAATGGGCGAGCGGCGCGACCGTGCCCCTCCCCTTCTCCCGGTCCGCCATCGACGGAAGTACGGTTGCGAGGCTGACCCTCTCGCCCTGATGCTGTGCCCGTGCGCATCGTCATCGGGGGATTCGGGCTCACGATCTTCGCCGTGGCCATCGTGCTGACGCCGTTCGCCATGTTCACGGACTGGCCGACGCCGTTCGTCTTCCTCGTCGTCGACGCGATCAGCCTCTTCGCCTGGGCGCAGGCGATCAAGATGCGCTCGGGCATGACCTGGGCCCGGACCACCGAGTGGGTCGGGATCTTCATCGCCCTCGTGCTGCTGATGCTCGTCTACTTCGGCGCCGTGAGCTTCGTCTCGCGGATCGCCCTCGGCAGCGTCGTCGCGATTGTCGGGTACCTCGCATTCGTCGTCGGGCTGGCGTGGGGCTTCGGCTGGGTCATGGGCGACTCCCGGCGGGCGAGGGCATTTCTCGCGCTGCGGCGGGTGATCATGGGTAACGGGACGCGGGACGACGTCGCGATGCTCGAGCAGGGCCCCGCCGCCTACCGCTGACCGCCGTACCCTCGGGCGGCGTGAGCGATCCATCTGACAGCTCGTTCGACCTCGTCGTCGTCGGCGCGGGGGTCATGGGCGCCTGGACGGCGCTGCGGGCGCTCGATGCCGGCCACCGCGTCCTGCTCCTCGACGCGTTCGGGCCGGGGGATGCCCGTGGCACCTCGAGCGACCTGACGCGGATCAGCCGTGCGAGCCACGGCGACGACACGTTCTATCCGGGTTGGTGGCGCGATTCGCTCGACGCCTGGCGGGCGCTCGAGGAGCTTGCCGGCGAGCGCCTCTTCGTGGAGACCGGGGTCGCCTGGTTCGCGGGTCGGGCCGACGGCTTCGAGGCGGCCAGCGAGCGATCCCTCGCGTCTCTCGGCATCCCGACGGAGCGCCTCGCGCCGGCGGAGGCGCGGCGTCGGTGGCCGGTGCTCGCCGTGGACGACCTCGCG
>DASUHU010000140.1:0-3407 GCA_036273395.1 Candidatus Limnocylindrales bacterium | reverse complement strand
TGAACGGCAGCGGCCACGAGGCGAACTGCGAGCTCGGGATGTGGAAGGTCCACGCGACCCAGACGATCGCGATCGAGAACGCCCGGCTCGCGACCAGGATCGCGAGCGCGACCTTCCACGCGGCCCAGCCCTCGAGGCGCTCGCCCCACCCGATTCGCACGCGGCATTCTAGGAACGCGCGGCTCGTAGACTGCGAGCCGATGCCGCGCGCCGGGGAGCCCACACCGGGAAGCCTCTCGATCGTCCTGCCCGCCTTCGACGAGGCCGCTCGCATCGGGCCGGCGCTCGACGAGCTGTTCGGCTACCTCGACGCGACGGCGCCCGACGCCACGGCGCCCGACGCGACTGCGCCCGACGCCACGGCGCCCGACGCCACACCCGCACCGGCCCGCCTCCCGCCGCGGATCGAGGTCCTCGTCGTCGACGACGGCAGCCGCGACGCGACCGCCTCGATCGTCGAGGCCCGGCCCGAATCCGCCCGACCCGCCGACGGACCGGCGGCGACGCTCCGGCTCCTGCGCGTGCCGCACGCCGGCAAGGGCTCCGCGGTCCGGGCCGGGATGCTCGCCGCCACCGGCGAGCTCGAGATCTTCGCCGACGCCGACATGGCCACCCCGCCGGACCAGCTCCCGAAGCTCGTGGCGGCCCTCGCCTCCGCGGACGTCGCCGTCGGCAGCCGGATCCAGCCCGACGGCTCGGACATGCGGGCCTCGCAGCCGGCGATCCGGCGGCTCCTGGGCCGGGCCTTCCACGCCCTCGCCTCGATCTGGGTCGTCGGTCCCGTCCAGGACACCCAGTGCGGCTTCAAGGGCTTCACCCGCGAGGCCGCGCTCGACATCTTCGCCGAGCAGCGGGTGACCTCGATCGTCTTCGACGTCGAGCTCATCCACCTCGCCCGCCGGCGCGGCTACCGGGTCGCGATCGTCCCGATCCGCTGGGAGGACGTCCGCGGCTCGCGGATGCGCGCCCGCCCGGCGCTCGCGCTTCGCGTCGCGTGGGACCTCTTCCGCATCCCGCTCATCCATCGAGGCGTCCGGGCGGTCGTCCGGGACCCCGACCTCCAGCCGACCGAGACCACCTCCAACGTCGCGTGACCGGCATGGCTGACGCCGCCCGCACGATCGCGGTCCGGCTGCTGCCGCCCGTCGCCATCCTGATCTTCGCAGGCACGCTCGGGGTGCTCCTGCTGTCGGCCCTGTCGGCGGGCACGTTCGCCTGTGACTACCTGGTCTACGACGAGGCGATCCGGCGCTTCCTGGGCGGCGGCGCGCTGTACCTGAGCGCGGGCGACCCGGGCGGGCCGTGCGGCTCGTTCCAGTACCCGCCCCCGCTCGTGCTGCTCGCCCTGCCGCTCATGGCCCTGCCACCGTCGATCGATGCCTGGATCGCGACGATCGGGGACGTCGCGGCCGTCCTGGGCGGCATCGCCCTGTTCCCGGTGAGCGCCCGGACCCGATGGCTCGTCCTGCTGCTCGCCGGGTTGTCGTGGCCGACCATGTATGCGCTCAAGCTCGCGCAGGTCGGTCCGATCCTGCTCCTGGTGTTCGTCATCGGCTGGCGCTGGATGGACCGCCCGATCCGGGTGGGGGCGGCGATCGCGATCGGGGCGATCGTGAAGATCCAGCCGGGTCTGCTCCTGATCTGGGCATTCGTGACCGGCCGCGCACGGGCCGTCCTCGTGGCCGTGGCGATCCTGGCGGTGCTCTCGATCGCGGTCACGCTGGCGTTCGGTCCGAGGCTCTGGCTCGATGAGATCGAGCTCCTGGCGAGCCGGAGCACGCCACTCGCGACGGCCGGCCTCGTCACCCCCGGCCGGGTCGCGATCGAGGCCGGCCTGCCCGAGGGCCTGGCCCTGGCGATCCAGCTCGGCAGCTGGGCCCTCGCGGTGGTCCTGGTCGCCATCGTCCTCGTCCGTGGCTCCGCCGTCGCGGCCTACATGGCCTTCGTGGTCGCGTCCCAGTTCCTCTCGCCGATCCTGTGGGAGCACTACGCGATCGTGCTGCTGGTGCCGGTGGCCTGGCTCCTCGGGCGAGGGCGTTGGTGGGCGATGGTCATCCCCCTCCTGTCATCCGTGCCGCTCGTGCTGATCACGCCGATCGTCGTCTATCCGATCGAATACCTCGGCACGCTCGTGCTCGTCGTCATCGAGGGCGTCGCCGAGGCCCGGCGGAGGCCCTCGACCCGCGCCTGGCGGTTGCTCCGCTCGGTACCGCCGCCGGACCCGCCCGAATCGGCCGAACCGGCGCTCGGGTGAGCACCGGGGCGAAGGTCGCCCTCGGCATCGGCCTGGGGCTGGCCGTCATCGTCCGGCTGGCCCTGCTCCCATCGAGCGGCCTCGCGGGGGACCTCCTCCTGTTCGAGAGTTGGGCCGGCTTCATCGCGACGAACGGGCTGTCCCGGGCGTACGAGCTGCCGCTGTCATTCCCGCCGGTCCTGCCCTGGATCTGGGCCGCCCTCGGGGTGCTGGACTCCGGGCTTCGGACGACATCGCCCGGCCACCCCGCGCTCAACGTTCTGATGAAGCTGCCGGCGACCCTCGCGGACTTCGGCCTGGCGGCCATCGTCTGGTGGTGGCTCTCGAGGCGTGGCGAGGCTGGGCCGGCCTGGGCCGCCGCGGGTGCGGTTGCCGTGCTCCTCGCGCCGGTCGTGATCTACGACTCCGCGCTGTGGGGCCAGTTCGAGGCGATCTACGTCCTGCCCGCGCTCCTGGCCACGGTGCTGGCGGCGCGCGGCCGGAACGACGCGGCGGCGGTCTTCGCGGCGATCGCGCTCATGACGAAGCCCCAGGCCCTGCCGCTCATGGTGCCCCTCGCAGCCTGGTTCCTGGCGACCTCCGGCTGGCGCGGCGTCCTGCGGGCGGCAGTCGTCGGCGGGGTCGTCATCGTCGTGCTGTGGCTGCCGTTCGTGCCCTCGGGCGGCGTCGCGGCCTACCTTGCCGGCCTCCAGCGCTACGCCGACGTGACGTTCAGCGTCCTGTCGCTCCGGGCCTGGAACCCGTGGTGGCTCGTCCAGCTCGGGATCGGCAGTCGCGACTTCATCGTCGATACGAACCCGATCCTCGGTCCGATCACGTTCCGGGTCATCGGCACCACGCTCGCCGTGCTCGGCCTCCTGCTCGTGGCGGTCCGGATCGTCCGACGACCGACCCCTGAGGGCCTCGCCTGGGGGATGGCGGCGGCGGCGCTCGTGAGCTTCGCGCTCCTGACGACGATGCACGAGCGCTACAGCTACCCGGCCCTCGTCTTCCTGCCGCTGGTATGGCCGAACCGGCTCGCCCTCGCCGCCTGGCTCGTGCTCGCGGTGACGATCAGCCTCAACGTCGTGGCGGCGATCCCGCCCGTCGGCGCACCCGGGAGCCTCGTGCCGCTCGATGGTCCGGTCGGCCTGCTGGGCTCGATCGTGATGAC
>DASUHU010000139.1:0-5818 GCA_036273395.1 Candidatus Limnocylindrales bacterium | reverse complement strand
CAGCGAACGATGTCGGTCCCGGGCCTCTTCCTTCGCGAGCAGCTGCCCGTCGCGGCACCGGACCTGCTGATCGCTCCGCCGCTGGGTCGCTGGCGGATGCTCGATCTCGGACGAGTCCGACCGATCGCGGACGCTGGGTATGCCGCCGCGATCGAACCGCTGCGGGCATGGTGGGCCGACCGTGAACGTTAGAATCCCACCCGGTCATGATCTCGAACCTCTACCTCGTCACGGCTGTCCTGGTGGTCATCGATGTCCTGGCTGTCGTGCTGGTCGCACGTCACCGCGGTCGGCCGGTCGCCGACTTCGGTGATGCCGCACGAGAAGCGAGGTTCATGCGAACGGCGAGCGCGCTCGTGGCCCTCTCGCTGGTCTCGTTCGGGTTCCAGGTTGCCTTCAGCGACGGGGCGACACCGATCGTCACCTCGCTGCCGATCGGGATCCTCCCCCTCCAACTCGGTCTCATCCTGGCTGGTCTCGGATTCCTGATCGGCGTGGCGGGCGGGAGCTCGAGGTACCGCCTGGCGGTGATCATCGGCGTGATCGGCAGCGGCCTCATCGTCCTCACGTTCCTCGACCAACCGTTCACAGGTCCGCCCGGTACTGCCGGGTCGATCACGCTCCTGGAGGTCGATCTGGCCCTGGCCGTCGTTGCCTGCCTGCTGGCGATTGGGATCGCGATCGATGAGCTTCGGAAGCCAATGCCGCAGGCGGAGTCCGCCGAGGAGCCTCGCCCAGGCGATTGACAGCCAGCGGCCCCGCTGTCAGGCGAGGCGGCGCCTCAGGAACTGGCCCGTTAGTGAGGTCTCGGACCGCACGAGCTCGGCCGGTGGTCCCTCGAAGATGACCTGGCCGCCGTCGTGGCCGCCGCCGGGACCGAGGTCGACGACCCAGTCGGCGCGTGCGATCACGTCGAGGTTGTGCTCGATCACGATCACCGTGCGGCCCGCATCGACCAGCCGGTCGAGCAGGCCGATGAGGTTGTCGACATCCTGCATGTGGAGGCCGCTCGTCGGCTCGTCCAGGACGTAGACCTCCGTGTCGGTCGCCATCTCGATGGCGAGCTTGAGGCGCTGGCGCTCGCCACCGGAGAGCGTGTCGAGCTCCTGGCCGAGCGAGACGTAGCCGAGGCCGACATCGGCCAGGCGATCCAGCATCGTTCGCACGGGCCGCTCCGTGAAGAACCCTCGAGCGTCCTCGACAGGCATCGCCAGGACCTCGACGATGTTCTTCCCCCGAAGGCTGTACCCGAGGACCTCGTCGCTGAAGCGCCGACCCTCGCAGACTTCGCAGACGCTCGCGACCTCGGCCATGAACCCGAGGCTCGTGTAGACCTTGCCGAGCCCGTTGCAGCCGGGGCAGGCGCCCTCCGAGTTCGCGCTGAACAGCGACTCCTTGACGCCGTTGGCCTTGGCGAAGGCCTTCCGGATCGGGTCCAGGATGCCGGTGTAGGTGGCCGGGTTCGAGCGGCGCGAGCCCTTGATCGCCGACTGGTCGATGACCGTGACCGACGGATCCGTCCGCGGCAGGCAGCCGTGAATCAGCGAGCTCTTGCCCGAGCCGGCCACGCCGCTGACCGCGACGAGCACCCCGAGCGGCACGTCGACCGAGACGTCCTTGAGGTTGTGCAGCCGGGCATTCCGGATCGGGATCGAGCCCCGCGGCGTGCGCGGCGCGACCTTGAGGGCCTGGCGCGCGTCCAGGTGCCGGCCCGTCGCCGTCCCGGAAGCGAGCAGCCCATCCACCGATCCCTCGAAGACGATCGTCCCGCCGTGCGGACCGGCGCCCGGGCCCATGTCAACGACGTGGTCGGCGATCCCGATCACCTCGGGATCGTGCTCGACGACGAGGACGGTGTTGCCCTTGTCCCGCAGCCGACGCAGAAGCTCGTTCATCCGCTCCACGTCGTGGGCGTGCAGGCCGATCGTCGGCTCGTCGAAGACGTACGTGACGTCGGTCAGGGCCGAGCCGAGATGGCGGATCAGCCTCGTCCGCTGGGACTCGCCCCCCGAGAGCGTTCCGGACGCTCGATCGAGGCTGAGGTAGCCGAGCCCGATCTCGACGAAGCCATCGAGCGTGTGCCGGAGGTTGGCCAGCAGTGGCGCGACCGACGCCACATCGAGTGCGCCGATCCACCCGGCGAGGTCGCTGATCTGCATCGCGCAGGCGTCGGCGATGCTGATGCCCTCGATCCTCGAAGACCGAGCGTGCTCCGCGAGCCGCGTGCCGCCGCACTCGGGGCAGGCCTGGAACGTGACCGCACGATCGACGAACGCCCCGATGTGGGGCTGCATCGCCTCGCGGTCCTTGGACAGGAACGTCTTCTGGACCTTCGGGACGAGGCCTTCGTAGGTCAGGTTGATGCCGTTGACCTTGACCTTCGTCGGCTCGTGGTACAGGAAGTCGTTGCGTTCCTGGTCCGTGAAGTCCCGGATCGGCTTGTTCCGGTCGAGGAAGCCCGACTCGGCGAAGATCCGGACCTGCCAGCCGTCGGCCGTGTAGCCCGGGATCGTGATCGCGCCGTCGGCCAGCGACTTGCGCTCGTCGTAGAGCTGTGCGAGATCGATGTCGGTGACCGAGCCCATGCCCTCGCAGCGCGGGCACATCCCGCCCAGGAGCGTGAACGACGGCCGGATGGTCCTGCCGCCGGCCCGTTCGACGGTGACGGTCCCGCTGCCCGAGACCGACGGGATGTTGAACGAGAACGCCTGGGGCGGCCCGACGTGCGGCTGCCCGAGCCGGCTGAACAGGATTCGCAGCATCGCGTTCGCGTCGGTCACCGTGCCGACTGTCGAGCGGGCGTTCGCGCCCATCCGCTCCTGGTCGACGATGATCGCGGTCGTCAGGCCCTCGAGGACGTCGACGTCGGGCCGGGCCGTGCTCGGCATGAAGCCCTGGACGAACGCGCTGTACGTCTCGTTGATGAGGCGCTGTGACTCCGCGGCGATCGTGCCGAACACGAGCGAGCTCTTGCCGGAACCGGACACGCCGGTGAACACCGTGAGCCGGCGCTTGGGCAGGTCGAGGTCAACGTCCCGGAGGTTGTGCTCGCGGGCCCCCCGGACCACGATCGCGCCCCAGGGTGCGTTCCGCCCGGCCGATTCCTCCACGAAGGGCAGGGTAGAGGCGAGCGGTCACCGGCGGCTCAGCGGGTCTGGCTGGAACCCGCCGAACGCGCCGGTGGTGCCCCGGAGGTCAGTGGCTGCGGCCCTCAGTGGCTGCGGCCGTCAGTTGCTGCGCACGAAGTACACGTCCGAGTTGTCGCAGTCGGTCGTGTCGTCTCCCGGGACGAGATCGGTGCAGCGCGTATACACGATGTCGAGCCGGCTCAGGTTGTCGAAGCCGACCTCGAAGAAGTCGCCGAAGTTGAAGTCGCCGGCCGGCGCCGTCTCGACCGGATCGGCGAGGGCATAGGTCACGGCGCTGCCGAACTTCGGCGAGATGCCGCCGTAGACGTGCCAGTTGCCGTCGAGGGTCGCGTGCGTCTCGTATCCGACGCCGATGGTCTTGCCGTCGGGCGCGACGTCGACCCAGCTGTAGCGGATCAGGCCTTCGTTGGCCGGCGTGACGTCCTGCTTGGCCCACGTCTTGCCGTGATTGGTCGAGTGGTAGAGCAGGAGCCGCGAGTCGACCTTGATCTTGGCTCCGGTCGAATCGGTTCCCGTCACGGGATTGTTGAACAGGGCGTAGAGGGAGCCGTCCTTCGCGACGACGACCTGGGGCCAGTTGATGTCGTTCGTCGCGCCGCCGCCGGGCAGGTCGCTGTTGTAGCCGTCGATCCGGTAGCGGTGCCACGTCGCGCCGTCATCCGCCGAGACGAAGGAGTACAGCGTGCCCTGGGTGAAGCCGGCATCGCCCGAGGTGTTGACCTCGTCGTCGGCTCCGCCGTCGTTCGTGCAGACCATGTAGAGGTAGAGCGACCCCGGCGTGTGGTCCGCGGCGGGCCGGCACCAGCCACTATCCGGCAGGGTGCACCCGACCGGGTCGAACGTCGCCCCCGCGTCGTGGGAGAGGAACACGGTGTAGCGGCCACCGGGCGGTTGCTGCGGCTGGCCCGGCTGGGGCGGAAGGATCCCCGTCCCGGTGCAGCCAGCGGCACTGCTGCCGACGTTGTAACTGTCCTTGTCCCCCTCGTTGCCGGCGTAGAGGACGGTGGACGAACCGTGTGCCACGACCCATGGCCGATCGTCAACCGGCATGAGCGTCGGGATCACCGGCCGGGCGATGTCCTGGCTCATGTGGGAGGCGCCGAGGCCGCTGACGGTCCAGCGGGCGAAGTGGTCGTCGACGACCTTCGTGTCGACGAAGTAGAAGTGGTTCGCGTCGTCGAGCGCGATGTCGCCCTCGTCGCCGACGTCGATCTGGTCGAGGGCCACCGGCAGGTTCGCAAGACCCGGCATGTCGCTGAAGTTCACGCCGTCCGTGGAGGTCCACAGCCACGATTCGGCCCGGACGCCGTCCGGAGCGCTCGGGTCGTCGGCGACGGCATCGCAGTGGTTCTGCTTGTGGGCCGTCACGTAGATGTTGCCGAAGTGGTCGAGTGCGATCCCGGGCTCGTACCCGCCGCAGGCCTCGAAGGTCGGCAGCCGGACCGGCGTCCCGAACGTGATCCCCGTCGACTTGTGGCCTCCGCCGCCCCCGGCGGCCAGGGCCTGGGCTTGTGCTCCGATCAACAGTGCCCCGGCGACGACCGCGGAGATCGCCGTGCGACTTCGCCGACTGAGGACGTTCATGGCCTCCCTCACGGGTGGACGCGCCGATCTGGAACCCCCGCGCGCGAGCGCCTAGTGACGGACTCCGGCCCAAAGCGCGATGCGGTAGCGAGCCTCACGCGGTGTTGCAGATCGCCGACAAACGGTCAGGCGCCGCGGACCCGCTCAGGCGCGGAGGCGAGCTCCGATCCGTGCCGCGGCGGATGCGACCTCGGCCCCGCGCTCGGCCTCCGTGCCGGGAGCCGGGAAGCGATACGACGGTCCGTGGACATGGACCGCCGCGATGACCTCCCCGTCGGCGCCCGCGACGGGAGCGGCCACGGAGGTGATGCCCTCGGCGAACTCGTCGCGGGCCCAGGCGTAGCCGTCGCGCCGGACCTCTCCCAGCCGCTCCAGCAGGGCCGGCCCGGTGACGATCGTGTGGGCCGTCAGGGGCTCGAGGGGTTCGGCGAGGAACCGGGCGAGGCCCGGTCCCGGCAAGTGCGCCAGGAACACCTGACCGGATGACACGGCGTGCATCGGCACGCGCGTGCCGGTCCAGTCGCGGACCTGCACCGGGTTCGGCGAGTCGACCTGGTCGATGTAGTGGACCGACCGACCATCGGCGACGGACAGGCCCGCCGCCTCCCCGGTCTCGTTCGCCAGATCGGTGAGATAGGGATGGGCCGTCGCGATCAGCCCGCGACGCCCGCCGCTACCCGCGCCCGCGAGGCTCCCGAGGCCCGCGAGGCTCGCGAACCGGGGCCCGATCTGCCAGCGGGTGTCGCCTTCGAGCTGCTCGACCGCACCCTCACGGGCGAGGCTCTCGAGGAGGCGCGCGGCGGTGCTCTTTGGCAGGCCGGCACGCGCGGCGACGTCGGTCACGCCGAGCGGCCCATCGCCGAGCGCGGCGATGACGCCGAAGGCGCGCTCGATGCTCTGGACTCTGGACACTCGATGCCGTCCTCGGTAGGCTGGCGTTCCACTATACGGCACCGTTCCGCGATGTGGAACAGGTCCGGTGCCGATGGCCGGCAGAGGCCGGTCGCAAGCGCAGGAGCCGAGGCGAGTGGCCGACGAGACCCAGGAGTTCGATCTCGCATCGCTCAATGACGAGGAGCTCGTCG
>DASUHU010000138.1:0-3038 GCA_036273395.1 Candidatus Limnocylindrales bacterium | reverse complement strand
GCCGGCTGGGCGAAGACGTTCGGGCTGCCGCTCGAGCTCATCTCGGCGAAGGAGGCCCAGGACCGCTTCCCGCTCATGACGCTCGACGGCGTCCTCGGCGCGGTCTGGCTGCCAACCGACGGCTGGCTCGACCCGTCCGGGTTGGCCCAGGCCCTCGCGGCGGGCGCTCGCTCCCGTGGCGCCACGATCCGGCAGCACACCCGCGTCGTCGGGATCGGCGTCGAGGGCGGCCGCGTCACGGGCGTGACGCTGGAGTCGCGCGGCCGTGATGGCGAGGTCGCCCGCGAGGAGATCCGGGCGGACGCCGTCGTCGACGCCGGCGGGATGTACGCCCCGGAGATCGCGGCGCTGGCGGGTGTGGCCGTCCCGATCATCCCGATGGCCCACCAGTACCTGTTCACGCACGCGATCGAGGGCGTCACCCCGGGCCTGCCGACAATGCGCGACCCGGACCGGCTGTGCTACTTCCGCGAGGAGGTCGGCGGGCTGTGCATGGGTGGCTACGAGCGCGATCCCCAGCCCTGGGCCCTCGACGGGATCCCGGCCGACTTCAACCACCGGCTGCTCGAGCCGGACTGGCCCAGGTTCGAGGCGATCATGCGTGGCGCGATCAGCCGCGTGCCGGCGATCGAGGATGCCGGGATCACCAGGATGATCAACGGCCCCGAGGGGTTCACCCCGGACAACGAGTTCATCCTCGGCGAGAGCGAGGTCCGAGGCTTCTTCGTGGCCGCGGGCTTCTGCGCCCACGGCATCGCCGGCGCGGGCGGCATCGGGCAGCAGGTCGCGCGCTGGATCGTGGACGGCGAGCCCGAGCTGGACCTCTGGAAGATGGACATCCGGCGGTTCGGTGGCCAGTACCGGTCGCGGGCCCTGACCCTCGCCCGGACCTACGAGAACTACGCGACGTACTACGACATCCACTACCCGAACGAGGAGCGGCTGGCCGGACGGCCGCTGCGGGTCTCGCCCGCGTACCACGAGCTCGTCGAGCTCGGCGCGGTGTTCGGCGAGAAGTCGATGTGGGAGCGGCCGAACTGGTTCTCCGGCAACGAGGCCGGCGCAGGCGTCGCGAGCGGGCCGGCGCTGGAGGCGCTCCGGCCCCGCGGCTGGGCCGGCCAGCACTGGTCGCCCGCGATCGGGGCCGAGGCGCTGGCCACGCGCCGCGCGGCCGCGCTCTTCGACGAATCGAGCTTCGCCAAGATCGAGGTCGACGGGCCTGGCGCCCTCGCGTTCCTCCAGCGGCTCTGCGACAACGACGTCGATCGCCCGGTCGGCTCCATCGTCTACACCCAGATGCTCAACCGCCGGGGCGGAATCGAGTGCGACTTCACGGTCACGCGCCTCGCGGAGGAGCGGTTCTTCATCGTCACGGGGACCGCATTCGGCAATCACGATCTCGGCTGGATCCGCCGGCACGCGCCCGAGGACGGCAGCGTCCGGGTGCGCGACGTCACCTCGGCCCGGGCCTGCCTGGGACTGTGGGGCCCGAAGGCCCGGGAGATCCTGGCCCCGCTCACGACCGACGACCTCTCGAACGAGGCCTTCCCGTACCTGACCGCTCGCAACATCACCCTCGGCGAGTCGCCCGTGCTCGCGCTCCGGGTCACGTACGTCGGCGAGCTCGGCTGGGAGCTGTATGCGCCCGCCGAGTACGGGCGGGCGTTGTGGCGGACGCTGTGGGAGGCAGGCCGGCCGCACGGCCTCGTCGCCGGGGGCTACCGGGCGATCGACGCCCTGCGGCTCGAGAAGGGCTACCGCGTCTGGTCGAGCGACATCACGCCCGAGGAGACGCCGTACGAGGCGGGCCTCGGCTTCGCGGCGGCGCTCGACAAGGACGTGGACTTCATCGGCCGCGAGGCGCTCGTCGCGGCGAAGGTCGCCGGTCCCGGGAAGCGGCTCCGGTGCCTCGTCCTCGACGACCCGCGCTCGGTCGCCCTCGGCAACGAGCCCGTCCGGGTGGACGGCGAGATCGTCGGCCGCGTCACGAGCGGCGGCTACGGCTTCGCGGTCGACCGCTCGATCGCCTACGCGTACCTCCCGCCGGACCGGGCGGCGATCGGGACGCGCGGCGACGTCGAGGTCTTCGGGGAGTGGATCGGGTTCGAGGTGGCGCGAGAGCCGCTGTGGGATCCCGCCGGCGAGCGGATCCGAGCGTGACCACCACGGACCACGGCGCCGAATGGTCGGCCGGGCTCCGGCGCGGGACCGACGCCGAGCTCAGGTCCTGGGTCGAGGCGGCTCAGTCGTGGAGCGACGCGGCCGACGCGATCGCGCTCCGCCACTTCCGGCGCGACCTCCAGCTGGAGCGGAAGCCCGACCGGAGCTTCGTGACGGTGGCGGATCGGGCGATCGAGCGCCTCGTGCGCGAGCGGATCGCCGATCGCTTTCCGGATCACGGGGTGGTGGGCGAGGAGTACGGCACCGAGGCCGGGGCGTCGGGCATCCGGTGGTACGTCGACCCGATCGATGGGACCCACAACTTCCTGCGGGGCGTGCCGCTGTTCGCCACGCTGCTCGCGGTCGAGCGCGACGGCGAGCTCCAGGCTGCGGTGATCTCGGCCCCCGCGCTCCGGCAGCGGTGGCACGCCTGGCGGGGCGGGGGAGCCTGGGCGGTCGACCGGGCTGCCGCGTCCGGCGCCACGGCCGGCGCGGCGTCGGGACCGGGCAGCGATGGTGCTCGCCGCATCGAGGTCTCGCACGTGTCCGACCTCGGGGACGCCCAGGTCCTCTACGCCAGTGCGACCGGGATCGAGGCGTCCGGCCGGGCGCCGGGGTTCCGGAAGCTGCTCGGTGACGCCTGGCGGGAGCGGGGCTTCGGGGACTTCTGGGGCTACACGCTGCTGGCCGAGGGCGCTGCCGAGGCGATGGTCGAAGTCGACCTCTTCCCGTGGGACGCCGCGGCGCCGATGCTCCTCGTCGAGGAAGCCGGTGGTCGCGTGACCGATTTCGAAGGCCGTCGCTCGTTCGAGGGGTCGTCCTTCCTCGCGACGAACGGCCCGCTTCATGACACGATCCGGTCGATCCTCGCGGACGTT
>DASUHU010000137.1:0-4716 GCA_036273395.1 Candidatus Limnocylindrales bacterium | reverse complement strand
GGGGGCAGCGCACGAGCGCCCAATCAGCCATCGCCGCGGCGAGCGACGCGCTCGCCCGGGCGGCTGCCGCCGGCCCACTCAATCGCGCCTCCCAAACAGCGACCGTCTGGTGGATGCCGAGCCGGAAATGGGGATCCGCTTCGTGCGCCGCGTCCTCGCGGAGGAAACGGAGCGCCGCAACGGGGTCGCCGAGGGATAGTTCGATGTTGTGGAGCACCGCCCCAGCGTGGCCCCACCGACGCGGCGCATTCCGCAGGCGGGATTCGAGATCGATCGTCGCGAGCGCCATCTCGCGGGCTCGGGGGACCGGCCCGACCTGATGGAGGGCGCTCGCCAGCCCATGGCCTGCGTCCACGGCGGCGGACGGCAGGACCAGGTCATTCGCCAGTGCCCAGGCCTCGCCGTACAGCCTTGCTGCGTCTCGGACCAATCCGATCGAGGCCATGGCGAAGGCGACTCGGTTGAGCGCGGCGGCGCGAGCCTCCGATCCGCCTCGCTCGGCGACCCGGAGGGTCTCGTCGCCGAGCTCGACGACCTCGGCACCGCGATCGGCCTGGAGGGCAGCGTCCATCGCGCTCTCGAGCCCCCGCAGGTAGGTCGCGCGCTGGGATGGCAGCAGCGCTCCCACGCCACCCCGGACCTCGGCCATCCGGCGGGCGATGGCGAGGCCGCTGGCGGCAGCCGCCTCGCCGGCGGCTGTTTCGTGCTCGAGCCAGAGCGCCACGTCCGCCTCGAGCGCGTGCAGTCGAGCCGCCTCCTCGAGCAGCTCGGGGTCTGCCGCGAGGCCACGCGCCTCAGCCAGGTCGGCATGGGGCAGCATCGAGCGCGCGAGGCCCGCGAGGCTCCGCGCCCGCCGGCCGTCTTGTCGGTGGTACGCCGCGCGGCCCGCTTCGACGAGCGCCCGGCGGCGGCGGGTCGGAGCTCCAGCATCAGCCACGCGAGTCCAGCGGTCTTCCGCGAGCTCCTGGTCGGCGAGCGATGCCGCGATCTCGCCGAGCCTCTCGTTGAGGGTGATCTGATCCTCCGATCCGGCTGGCAGCGCATCCGCGATCGCCGCCAGAACCTGGAGCCCATCGCGTCCGAGGAGCCGGCGCTGCGGTGACGAGGCAAGCCGCAGCGCAAGCCCCGAGGCGTCCATCCCCGCGGCGATCCGATGCTCGAGCGCCTCTCGGAGGAGGCCGAGCTCCTCTCCGGCGTCGGCTTCGATCGTCTCCGCGATCCGGGCGTGCAGGCGACGCCGGAGCGACGGCCGAATGCCGGCCGCCGCCTCCTCGCGAATGAGATCGTGGGCGATCCTCACGGTTCCGCCGCCCTGGGTGAGCAGTCCGCCCGAGGCCAGCTCCCGCGTCGCAGCGGCAACCCGCGTGTCATCCCACTCGAGGACGTCGCGGAGCTGTTCGAGCAGGTACGGCCGGCCGGCGACACCGAGCGCCGCCATCAGCCTCGCCGCATCGGGACCAAGGCTCGCCAGCCGCTGTCCGATCACCCCCGCAACGGTTCCCGCCGTCCGACGGAGGGCGAGTGTCTCGAGCCAGAACGGTGACCCGGCAGCGCGCCGCCATAGCTCCAGGGCGGCGTCCTCGTCGAGCTTCCCATCGAGCCCGCGGGCGAGCTCGATCCCGTCACTCCGGTTGAGCGGCGCCAGGTCCAGGACGGCGCGGTGCCCTGCTGGCAGTGCCGCCTCGATCGCGCGGGTCAGGTCGTCGGAGGCGGGCGAGGGCCGGCCGGCGGCGAGAAGGGCGAGACCGCCCGAGCCGGCCGCTGCGGCCCGGACGAGGTACAGGAGGAGCGCCAGCGTCAGGTCATCGAGCCATTGGGTGTCGTCCACGACCACGAGCGCGGAGCCGGCGGCGGCAAGCGCACGATGTGCGGCCTCGAAGATCCGGACCGGGTCGCGGGCCTCAGGCGCATCGGCGGCGAACACGAGCGATTCCAGTCGCGGTCCCTCGATGGGCACCCGCCGCAGCCACCGGAGCAGCTCCGCCGCCGAGGCGAGTGGGATGCTCTGGGTCGGCTCGAACCCCAGCAGCTGCACTCGTTGCCGGATCGGGTGCCGCTCGACGACTTCGTGCAGGAGGCGGCTCTTGCCGCTCCCTGGGTCGCCTCGGATAAGGGCCGCAACGGCGGCCCCGGCGCGGGCTCGCTGGAGCAGGCCCTCGAGGCGGTCCAGCTCGGGCTGCCGCCCAACGAACGCAGTCGACACGTCCAGGCGCGAGCGTAGCGGCGGGGGTCACCCGCCGCTATCGCCTGCGACATGCGGGTTCCGATGCAGGCCCGGGTTCAGCCCGAGCGACGCGTGCCGGTCACCGCGGCGTGATGACGTACCACGTCCAGCGGTAGGCCCCGAGCTCGAAGGTCGTGACCGGGCCGCTCCACCCTGCCGGGCCCGCGATCCCTGCGGTCACGGTCCGAAGCCTGATGACGAGGGTGCTGGTCTCGCAGATGCCGGCGCGGAGGACGTCACTGTTGTTCTGGCCCTGGGCACCGCCCTCGGTGTAGGCCGGCGTGGCTCCACTGGGCAGGAAGGCCTTGTCGGTCGCGTCCGGGCAGCGCACCGGATCCTCGAGATATGTCGAGAGATCCTCACCAAGGATCGTCGGGAAGAAGCCGATGGGCCGGTGCAGCGGCGCCGGCGACCCTCCGTCATGAACGTGCCACTCCGCGGGCAGCGGCTGGTCCGAATTGTTCGCCAGCGCAGTCGCGCCGGACATCGAGATGGCGGTGATCACCAGGGCAGCCACCGCGAGCGCGGTCCGAATCGGTCGCATTGCCTCGTCCTCCATTCGCTGGCTCGGAAGTCGAGCCGCCCGGAGGCTAGGAGTCGGAGGCCGCTCCGATCATCGGGGGATACCCGCACCGGTCCTGCTCGAGCCCGACCGGCGACCCGCTCACGCTGCGGAGTCGAGAACGAGGCTTGGTTCGCCCGTGGCAGAGCCGGCTCGACACGGTCGGCGCTGGAACGACGCGGCGACTCCGCGAGAGGACTGCCCATCCGGCGACGGCGCGATTACTCTCTCTCGGCAATGGGCTCGCGCCTGGCTCTTCGCCTACTCGGCGACTTCAGCGCGGAGATCGACGGGACGCCCGTGCCGCGTTCCGCGTGGCGACAGGGACGCGCGGCAGCCCTCGTGAAGCTGCTCGCACTGGCCCCTCGGCGGCGCCTCACCCGCGACGAGATCATCGAGGCGCTCTGGCCGGAGGCCTCGCCCGATGCGGGTGGAGCGAATGTCCGCAAGGCCGTGCACTTCGCGCGACGAGCCCTTGGCGGTGACCAGGCCATCGGTGTCGAGGGCGGGGCGATCGAGCTGTGGCCCCATGGCGATGTCGTCTCGGACGTCGACCGTTTCGAGGACGCGGCACGTCGAGCACTGGCCAGCGGCCTCCGGGATGCCCTCGTGTCCGCCGCCGAGCTCTACGGCGGCGAGCTCCTTCCGCAGGACCGCTCGGATGCCTGGTCCGATCCGCCGCGGGCGTCATTGCTCGCGCTGTACCAGCGGGTCCTCCGAGGAGGCCGGCTGTGGGAGCGCCTGCTCGAGCTCGACCCGACCGACGAGGAGGCCCATCGGGAGGTCATGCGCTCGCACCTGGAGTCGGGTAATCGGCAGGCGGCCATTCGCCAGTTCGAGCGCCTTCGCGAGGTCCTCCGCGAGGAGCTCGGCGTCGGCCCGGATCCGGAGACGGTTGCCCTGTACGAACGGGTCCTGGCTCGTGAAGGATCGGAGGCTCCGACCGCTGCGGAGCGGGCTCGGGCCCTGCTCGCCTGGGGCCTGATCCACTGGAAGCGCAACGACCTGGAGGAGGCCGAGCGCACGGCGCTCGAGGCCCGGGCGCTCGCCGTCGACGCGGGACTCGGCGCCCAGGTCGGCGAGGCCAGCAGCCTGCTGGCCTCGATCGGCGTCGCCCGGGGGCAATGGCGCAACTTCCTCCGCGATGAATTGGTCGAGACGGTGCGGCGGACGCCGGACGTCGCGCCCTTCGTGTTCGACTCCAACCTCTGCTTCATGGAGTTCTGCCTGTACCTCCCCGACGGAACCCGGGAGATGGCGCAATTCGCCACGGACCTGGAGGACGCGGCGACGACGGCCGGCTCCGCCCGAGCCGCGGCGCTCGCCGTCCTGGTGCGGGGTGAGACCGAGCTGCTCGACGGACAGCTCGACCAGGCCGACTCGACCTTGCGCGAGGCCGCCGAGCTCCATCGGGACACCCGGACGAACTCCGGGCGATCGATGTCGCTCGAGCGGCTGGCGGAGGTATCGACCGCCCAGGGCAAGCGCTGGAGGTCGCGGCGGCTCCTCGACCAGGCGCTCCGGCTCGCCGCGGGCGATCCACTCGGGTCGCACTTGCTCGTGAAGATCCACGGTGCGTTGGTCGAGGCGGCCGCGACGCCGGAGGAGGCCGCGCTGGCCGCGGCCCAGGGCGAACAGGTGCTCGCCGATGGAGACGTGTGTCAGCAGTGCTCGATGAGCTTCCGCATGGCTGCGGCCAAGGCCTACGCGGCCGTCGGGGACCTTCCGAACGCTCGCCGCCACCTCGACGAGGCGGAACGGGTGAGCCTGATGTGGCAGGGCGGCCCGTGGCCGGCGGCGGTGCGGGAGGCGCTGGCCGCGGTGGGCGCAGGTGCGGCGACCGTCGAGCCGACCAAACGGCCGCAGCGAGGCGCTGTCCCAGCCCGCTGAGCGGAACGTTCGCGGAACGCTGCCTTCCTAGGTTGTCCTC
>DASUHU010000136.1:0-2677 GCA_036273395.1 Candidatus Limnocylindrales bacterium | reverse complement strand
GACGATCTCGGGCTCGCCTCGGGCCGGATCGTTCGCAGGATCGGCCTGTGGCTCGCCCGCGCGATCGGAGCCTCGCTCGTTCGTCATGCCGCCGATGCCGCCGTCGGGATCGTGTCCGCGTGCGCACCACCAAGCTGTGGGTGGCTCGGCAGGGGCCGCCCGACGAGGGCGGCGGCCATGGCCAGCGCCTCCGCGGTGATCGGATGGGCCGCCGCGTCCTCGATCGTTTCCGCGAGGAGGTCGCCCTCGCGCTCTCGGGGTGCGAGGTAGTGCCGGTCCGGCAGCGGCCGGCCCGCGACGCTCGTCGCGACCGTGACGCCCTCCTCCTGGCCCGTGACCGTGGTCGCGAGCGTCTCGCTGCCGCGCTCGGCGAGGAGCTGGACCTCCAGCGTCGTCCCACCCACCGCGCTCGATTCGATCGGGCGAAGGGACACCTCGACCCGCCGGCGGCCGGCACGCAACAGGCCGTGATACGGGGACCACGGCTCGTCGCCCTGCCGCAGCGGCTCCACGACGGTCATCCCCAGCCGCGAGGCGAGCCACGCCAGGTGGTAGATCGGCTTGACGACGTTCGTGGCCCCGGGAGCTCCGCGGCCGGCGGCGTAGCCGACGGCGATCTTCCGGATCCAGCCGAGGAAGGGCGCAAGGCGCGGCAGGTCGAACGAGGAGGCGATCGCCTCGCGCCAGCGGGCCTGCCGCAGGAGCGCGAAGTCCGCGACCTGGCAGTCGTACGAGCCGGGCAGGCGGGCCAGCTCGGCCAGCTGCTCCAGCCCCGAGCCGGACCACGCCGCGCCATTCACGAGGATCCGGTCCGCCATCCACAGGAGGTCGCGGGTCGCCCGGGAGGTGAACCGTGGCTCACTGGGCCACCAGACCGTGACCGGCAGGTCGTGGACGAGGAGCGGCGCCACGAGGCCCGCAAGGTGCTGCCCGGTCTCGCCGCCGGCGGTGAGGTAGACGAGCTCGGCGCATGTCTCGGGGGAGTCCACGCTCGGCAGGATGCAGTGGGCCTGGACCTGGGCGTCGAGCCAGGCCGGTCCGTCCGGGTCGGCCGGCGACACGATGATCGTCCGCGACGGGTGTCGGCCGGTGAGCCCGTGCACGACGGCGGCGGCCCGCTCGCCGGTCTCGCCCCGGCTGGCCACGACCACGAGGTTCATCACGCTGCTCCGCGCGGCCACGCGGCGATCGTTCGTGCCCTCCTGCTGGCTCGCCTCCCAGATCGCCGTCCAGATCCGCTCGAGCTCCGCCTGGACCCCGGCGATCGAATGCGTCCGGGACGACCAGCGCAGCGTCGGCCGGCCCGCCTCGGTCGGCGGCGGCGCCACGAGCCCGCCGGACGCCATCGGGTTGGCCGCGACCGCGGTCCCATCGGCCGCGACCGCGGTCCCATCGGCGGTCGGGCTGCTGCCCGCGCCCTCGGCCCCGTCGCTGCGCCCCGTGCCGTCGCTGCGGCCCGTCCCGTCGCCGGCCATCAGAGCCGCCGCCAGCGCCGGCCGTCGCGCTCGAGCAGGTGCTCGGACGCGCCCGGCCCCCAGGAGCCGGCCTCGTAGTTCGGGAACTCCGGCGCGGACTCGTCGACCCAGGCCTCGAGGATCGGATCGACCGTGGCCCAGGCCGCCTCGACCTCGTCGGCCCGGGTGAACAGCGAGGGGTCGCCGAGCATCGCGTCGAGGATCAGGGTCTCGTACGCCTCGGGCGCATCGGTCGAGAAGGCCGAGCCGTAGGTGAAGTCCATGTTGACGGTCCGGATGTCGAGCCCCAGCCCCGGGACCTTCGACCCGAATCGCAGGACGATGCCCTCGTCCGGCTGGATCCGGATCGCGAGGAGGTTCGGCTCGGGGTTGCTCTCGGCGTCCCGGAACAGCCGATGGGGGACCGCCTTGAACTGGACCGCGATCTCCGTCGCCCGCTTCGGCATGCGCTTGCCGGCCCGGAGGTAGAACGGGACGCCGGACCAGCGCCAGTCATCGACGAAGAGCTTGGCCGCGAGGAACGTCTCGGTCTCCGACTGGGGATCGACCTCGTCCTCGGCCCGGTAGGCCTTCACGTGCTGGCCCGCGACCCAGCCGGGGCCGTACTGGCCCCGGACCACATCGCGATCGACGGTCTCCTTCGTCAGGCCATCGATTGCCCGGATGACCTTGACCTTCTCGTCGCGCAGGGCGTCGGCATCGAACGTCGCGGGCGGCTCCATCGCCACGAGCGACAGCAGCTGGAGGAGGTGGTTCTGGACGACGTCCCGCGTCGCGCCGGTCTCCTCGTAGAACGAGCCCCGCTCCTCGACCCCGATCTCCTCGGCCATCGTGATCTGCACGTGGTCGACGTAGCGCCGGTTCCAGATCGGCTCGAAGATGCCGTTCGCGAACCGGAAGACGAGGAGGTTCCGGACGGTCTCCTTCCCGAGGTAGTGGTCGATGCGGTAGACCTGCGACTCGCGGAAGACCTTGCCGACCTCGCGGTTCAGCTTCCTGGCCGAGTCGAGGTCGTGGCCGAACGGCTTCTCGATGACGATCCGCCGCCAGCCCCCGCCGTGGGTCTCGTGATCGAGCCCGCACCGCCCGAGCTGCCCGACGATCAGCGGGAACTGCGACGGCTGCGTCGCGAGATAGAAGAGGTAGTTCCCGGGCATGGCGTGCTGCCTGTCGATCTCGGCGAGGCGCGTCGCAAGGCTGTC
>DASUHU010000135.1:0-6301 GCA_036273395.1 Candidatus Limnocylindrales bacterium | reverse complement strand
AGGTCGGCGAAGGCCGGTTGGCGGAGCTGCCTCGGATCGTGGACGCGGTCGTCGACGCGATCGGCGACCGGCCCGTCCGGGCGCCGGACGCCGCGGCGCGGCCGCCCCTCGTGCCCGCCCTGCGGGAAGCCGACCTCACCGGGCGGCGGATCGTCGTCACGGCCGGCGGGACCCGCGAGGCGATCGATCCGGTCCGATACCTCGGGAACCGATCGACCGGGAAGATGGGCGCCGCCCTGACTGCAGCGGCGCTCGACCGCGGTGCCGAGGTGACCGTCGTCGCGGGTGCGCTCGAGGTGCCGCTGCCCGAGGGGGCGCGGGTCATCCGGGTCGAGTCGACGGAGGAGATGGCGGCAGCGCTCCGGGAGGCGATGGGCCTCGACGCCGCGGCGTCAGTCGACGCGTTGGTCATGGCCGCCGCGGTCGCGGATTTCCGGCCGGCTCAGCGGGCCGGTCAGAAGCTGGCTCGGGATGGCGCGCTGACGCTCCAGCTCGAGGCGACGCCGGACGTGCTCGCCGGCGTGGCGGCCGAGGTGCGTCGGCTGCCCGCGCCGCATCGACCGGTGCTCGTGGGGTTCGCGGCCGAGACCGGCTCGCTCGAACGTGCCGCGGGCAAGCTCGCGGCCAAGGGCGTCGACCTCCTCGTCGCGAACGATGTCGCCGAGGCCGGCTCGGGCTTCGGCACGGACACCAACCGGGTCACGATCCTCGACGCCGCCGGTGGCCGCGACGAGCTGCCGCTGCTGACGAAGCGCGAGGTCGCGGATCGGATCCTGGACCGGGTCGCCCGGGCGTTGGACGATCGGAACGAGCCGGCTCAGACTGTCGGCTCGACCCACGGGAGGGCTGCACGATGAGCGCCACGGACCAGGCACCGGTCAAGCGCCTGACGATCTCGGACATCGCCCGGATGCACGCCGATGGCGAGCGCATCCCGATGCTCACCTGCTATGACTTCCCGACCGCGCGGATCCTCGACGATGCCGGGATCCCGATGCTGCTCGTCGGCGACTCGCTCGGCCAGGTCATGCTCGGCTACGACTCGACCGTGCGCGTCACGATGGACGAGATGCTCCATCACACGAGGGCGGTGGTCAGGGGCACGAGGCGGGCGCTGGTCGTGGGCGACATGCCGTTCCTGACGTACGCCTCGGTCGACGAGGCCCTCGAGAACGCTGGCCGGTTCCTCCAGGACGGCGGCTCGCAGGCGGTCAAGATCGAGGGCGGGGTCCGGAGCGCTCGGATCGTCGAGGCACTGGTCAAGGCCGGCATTCCCGTCCAGGGACACATCGGCTGGACGCCCCAGTCGCAGCACGGGATGGGCGGCAAGGTCCGGGTCCAGGGCAAGAGCCGGGAGGCGGCCCGCTCGCTCATGTCCGACGCGATCGCGATCCAGGAGGCCGGCGCCTTCTCGATCGTCCTCGAGCTCGTGCCGGAGCAGCTCGCCGCGCTCATCACGTCGCGACTTCAGATCCCGACGATCGGGATCGGAGCGGGCGCCGGCTGCAGCGGCCAGGTCCAGGTCATCACGGACCTCCTCGGCTTCGGGGACTTCGTGCCTCGCCACGCGAAGCCGATGGCCGACCTCCGCGGCACGATTCGGGTAGCCGCCGAGCAGTACATCGGGGAGGTCCAGGCGGGCACGTTCCCCGAGGCCGAGCAGTCGGTCCGGATGGACGAGAGCGTGCTCGACGAGGCCCTCGGGCGCAGCCCCGACGATCGGGCCGCGGTTGGCCCGGGCCTCGGCCTCGAAGCGGGCATCCCGCTCGACCGCGACCTCTAGCGCGTGGCCGCCCTCGTTCCCGGCGGCGTTCGCGCGCCCGTGACCCGCGTCGTCCGAACCCGAGCCGAGCTTCGGGCCGCGCTCGCGAACGCGCCCCGGCCCATCGGCGTCGTCCCGACGATGGGCTGGCTCCACGCCGGCCACCGCTCGCTCATGCAGCGGGCCCGGGCCGAGGATGCGACCTCGGTCGTGACGATCTTCGTCAACCCCCGCCAGTTCGGCGACCCGCAGGACCTCGAGCAGTATCCCCGGAACGAGGCCCGCGACGTGGCCATCTGCGAGGAGGAGGGTGTCGACCTCGTCTTCGCCCCGCCGGTCGAGGAGGTCTACCCGCCGGGCTTCGACACGTCGGTCCACGTGGGCACGATCGCCGAGCCCCTCGAGGGTGCCGCACGGCCGGGGCACTTCGACGGCGTCGCGACGGTCGTCGCCGTTCTGTTCGACCTCGTCGGGGCGGAGCACGCCTACTTCGGGCAGAAGGATGCCCAGCAGGTCCTCGTCGTCCGGCAGATGGCTCGCGACCTTGCGCTCGGGACCGAGGTCATCGCCTGTCCGACGGTTCGGGAGCCCGATGGCCTCGCGCTGTCGTCCCGAAACGTCCATCTCACCGGCCGGGAGCGAGCGGCGGCGCCGATCCTGCGGCAGGCCCTCCTCGCGGCGGCCGATTCGTGGGCAGCCGGCGAGCGATCCGGCGACGCACTCCGAAAGCGGATGCGGGCGCGCCTCGATCGGGAGCCGCTGGCCGAGGTCGACTACGTCTCGCTCGCGGACGCTGCGACCCTGCGGGAGCTCGAGGTCGTCGATCGGCCGGCGCTGCTCTCGCTCGCGGTCCGGTTCGGATCGACCCGGCTCATCGACAACGAGCCGATCGGCTAGGCCGTTGGTCGGTTCGCGGCCTCGTCCACGGGCTCGGCCGGCCGCCCTGGCTCGGACCAGGTGACGTAGCCCGCGACCGTCTCGAAGCCCATCGCCCGGTAGACCGGCTCGCCCATCGCGCTCGCCTGGAGGGTCGCGGCCTCGCAGCCCCAGCGTTGGCCCGCCTCCACGGCCTGCCACGTCATCGCCGACCCGATGCCTCGCCGCCGCGCCTGCTCGGCCGTCGCGACCGAGTAGACCCCGACCACTGGACCGCTCCGGAACGCGACCGAGGATGCGACCGGCCGGCCGTCGAGATAGCCGCCGAACAAGCGAGCATCCGGATCCTCGGCCATGGCCGGCGGGAACAGGTCCCGCATGAAGTCCACGCCGGCCGCGGCGCCGCCGAAGAACGAGGCACTCGCGGCCTCGTGGAATCGACCGATCGATGTGGCGTCGGCGACCTCGATGCGCAGGCCCGGCGGAAGCGCCGGAGCCGGGCGGATCGGCCACATCACCATCACCTGCTCGACCCAGTCGTCCCGCGTGAGGCCGAGCGCCGTCGCGATCGCGGCGAGCTCGCTCGTCTCGAGGTCATCTCGAATGCGGAGCGAGAGCGGCGAGCCCTGATCGCGCATCCAGGCGATCGCGGCCCCGAGGTCCGCCGGTGCCGTCGGGCGGATGATGAGGATGGGATTGAAGAAGCCCGTGCGCCGGCCGGTCGGAAATGCCTCGCAGCCGCCGAACCGGCGCGATGCGGCCGGCGCGCCGTTGGTCCGATGCCGGACCAGCCAGTCGTAGCCCGCCGCCTCGTTCAGGTCGGCCCAGGCGACGAGGTCGGGGCCGTCGTCGTGCGCGGTCACGCGACGGGTCACGCGGCGACCATGCGGCGACGGGCGGTCAGGCGACGGGTCACGCGGCGGTCACGCGGCGACGGCCTCCGTGGCCACCGCCAGGATCCGGTCGACGTCGAGGTTCGAGGCCACGAGCTGCTTGATCTCCTCGATCTTCTCGCGGTCGGACGGGTGCGTCTTCACGAGCAGATCATGGATCTCCGAGGCCACCGCGTACGTGTCGTTCGAGACGAGCGTCGCGAAGAGATCGGCCTCGCGGATCGCCGCGGCGAGCGCCGGACGGGGCCGGTAGCCGCCCGTCAGGACGAGTCCCAGCGCGGGGGGCCTGGCCTGGAGCCCGAGCGCGAGCTGGGCCGCGGCCAGCGGCGGGGGCGGCGATCCGGCCGCGGCCTCCGGCGGCGCGCCCAGTCGCGGGTCGTCGCCTCGCCGCTCGGCCGTCCGATGCGCCCGAAGCACCGTGGTGATGACGTCCTCGCGATCGCCCGGCACGATGACGAGCGTCCCCGGCC
The DNA here is from genome assembly GCA_036273395.1 of Candidatus Limnocylindrales bacterium. Lineage (GTDB taxonomy): Bacteria > Chloroflexota > Limnocylindria > Limnocylindrales > CSP1-4 > UBA5189. The sequence goes on along the minus strand of DASUHU010000135.1, from coordinate 2,300 downwards.
CGACCCACTCGAGCATGTGCACCGGCTCCATCGCCCCGATCGCCACGCCGTCGATGACCCGCTCGAGGTCGGGACCCGGGTGGATGAGCTCGCCGTCGAGGCCCTCCTCGATCATCCCGAGGGTCGGGTTCGAGAGGATCGACCGGACGGGCAGCACCCCGAGCAGCGGGATCCGGTAGGGCGCGAGCCCGCGCTCCAGGATCTCCCGGATCCCCGGCTGAGCGGCGACGTCGACCTTGTTGACGATCGCCCCGGCGACGGGCACGCCGTGCCGCTCGAAGAGCGAGGCATTGAGCACGATCTCGTCGATCGGCCGCCCCACCCCGCCCTCGCTGACGATGACCGCCGGCGCGCCGAGCAACGCCGCCACGACCGCGTTCGACAGCCCGATCACCGCGCCGACGCCGGCGTGGCCGGTGCCCTCGATCAGCACGACGTCGTGGTCCCGGAACACCTCGTGGGCGCGCCGGATCCGGGACCCGAGGTCCTCGACCACCTCGCCCGCGATGTAGGCCTTCGTGAAGCCGCGCGGAATGTGGACCGGACTCATCGACTGGTACGGCTCGGGCAGCTCGAAGACCGCGCGCATCAGGACCGCGTCCTCGTCCGCGGGCACGCCCTCGTCGATCACGGTCCGTTGCCCGACGGGCTTCGTGAACCCGGCTCGAAGGCCGCGTCGGATGAAGCCGTCCATCAGCCCGAGCGACGTGGTCGTCTTGCCGCGGTTCTGGCCCGTGGCCGCGAGGTACAGCTGGCGCATCGACTCGACCGGCTTCAGGGCCGCGACGCGACCTCAGCCGCGGACGGTCTTGCGCTCGATGAGGGCGAGGGCCTCGCGGAGGCGGCTGACGGTCTCGGCGTCGATCGCGTCCGGCTCGAGGTACGGCCCGAGGCGATCCATGATGTCCCCGACGAGCCCGAGGAAGACCGCGGCGTCGGCCACGAAGAACTGCGGCTCGTTGTTGTAGCGCACGAGCGTGAGGCGGCCCTGGAGGACGCGCCGCTCCTCGACATGGGCGATCTGGGTCGCGAAGTTGTGGCCCTGGATCCCGTCGGGGTTGTTGAGGAAGTTCAGGGCGTTGTCGATCGCCAGCCCGAAGCGGGCCCGCCACGCGATCAGGCGCTCGTGGATCTCCGGCGGGATGCGGACCTCGGCGACCTCGTCGAACACCTCGGGGCTCACGGTCAGCAGCCCGACCAGGGTGGTGCCGGGCCGCGCGCCGAGCATCACCTGGAGGCTGCGCTCGAGGGTGAAGACCTCGGAGTCGAAGCGCGGGCTCGTGATGACGTCGGTCAGGAGGTCCTCGACGTTGTCGAGCTGGCCGTTCTCCGCGAGCGCGGTCGCCAGCGCCAGGATCTCCTCCTTGAAGAGGAACTTCTCTTCGTGATCGAGCATCGTCGGATCGTAGCAGGGGCGATTCGCCCGCCGGCCATTCGAGCTTCCCGCGTGGACGGCTCGGCCGCGAGGTGAGCCGGAGGTGAGCCCTGCGCCCGACCATCCGAGCATGTCGACGCGACAGTCCGCGCTCGGTCGCGGCACGGATCGGGGACGAGCCATCGTCCGGCAACTGTCTCTCGAGGCGGAGGCGGCTCGCCGGGAGCGAGGCACCAGCTATGCCGAGATTGGTCGTGCCCTGCAGCTGAGTCCGAGCCAGGTGGCGCAGATTTGCCGAGGTCGCTCGCCCGAGATCTCGGTGCTACGGATGGCCCAACTGATGGCGGTCCTCGGCCTCGATCTATCGGCTCGGGCCTATCCTTCGGGTCATCGGCTCCGTGACGCCGCCCAGATCCGACTCCTCCAGCGCCTCCGGGCACGAGTTGGCGCGGCACTGAGATGGCGCTTCGAGGTGCCCGTCATCGAACTCCCAGCCGTGGGCGCGGTGGACCATCGGGCCTGGGACGCGGCGATCGATGGTCCCGACTGTCGGGTGAAGATCGACGCCGAGACGCACGTGGGCGATTTCCAGGCGGTCCTCCGCCGCACCCTCCTCAAGCAGCGAGACGGCCGCGAGCCCTGCGTCATCCTGCTGCTCGCCGACACCCGCCATCACCGCACCCTGCTCGAACTCATCGGGGAGGAGCTCGCCGCGAGCTTCCCGATCTCGCCGCGACGCGCCATCCGGCTGCTCGCTCAGGGACGAGCTCCCGAGGAGAATGCCCTCATCCTCCTGTAGCGCAGGTCCGGCGGCCTCCGTGGCGCCCGCGCTCCGCAGCATCCGCCCGCCCACGCCATCCTCTCGTGCATTCGGAAGGCCCCGTTTGGCCTCCTTTCCTTTGGTTCAACCGAACGAGGGACGTCC
>DASUHU010000134.1:0-5495 GCA_036273395.1 Candidatus Limnocylindrales bacterium | reverse complement strand
CCTCTGAGACGACAGGAGTGGCCCCGGCCTGAGTGGCCGTGCTGGCGGTTGCGGTGGAGCCGCCGTCCGCGGGGGTGGCCGCGGCGGCCGGCGCCGATCCAGCGTCGGCGCTAGGCCGAACTGCGTTGTCGCGTGATTCGCTCGTGGCCGTAGCCGGCGCGATCGGTGTCGACGCCCCGGCCAGGCCCACCGCAGGCGGCTCCGACACGATCGCTGACCGATCGATCAGGCCCAGGTTGGCCTTGTCGTCGTCGCTGAGGAAGCGCGACCCCAGCCATCGGAAGATGTAGTCGACGATGCTCTTGGCAATCGGGATCTCCGAGTTGCCCGTGAACCCGCTCGGCTCGAACCGGACGTGGGCAAACTTGTTCACCAGGTCCCGGAGCGGGACCCCGTACTGGAGCGCGACGCTGACCGTCGTGGCGAACGAGTCCATGAGGCCACTGACCGTCGAGCCTTCCTTGGCCATCTTCAGGAAGATCTCGCCGGGCTGGCCGTCGGGGTAGAGCCCGACCGTGATGTAGCCCTCGTGGCCGGCGATGTCGAACTTGTGGGTGACCGCGGTCCGTTCGGACGGCAGCCTATGGCGATGGGGGAGCGAGGCCTGGGCCTGGGCCGCGGCCAACTGCTTCCGGAGGTCGGCGATGACCTGCGAGTCCGCGTCCGCGGGACCCGCGTCGGCCGGGTAGGCGGCGTCAGCCGCCGTTTCGCCGCCCTTCTTCTTGCCGGTCGAGAGCGGCTGGCTGCGCTTGCTGTTGTCGCGGTAGATCGCGATCGCCTTGAGGCCCTGCTTCCAGCCTTCGAGGTAGACCTGCTCGATCTCCTCGGCCGTGGCCGCCTCGGGCATGTTCACGGTCTTGCTGATCGCGCCGCTGAGGAACGGCTGAATCGCACCCATCATCCGGATGTGGCCCATGTAGTGGATGGACCGCGTGCCGTTGGTGGGCTTGAACGCGCAGTCGAACACCGGCAGGTGCTCCGGCTTCAGGCCCGGGGCGCCCTCGATCGTCTCGTGCTCGTTGAGGTAGGCCAGGATGCCCTCGACCTCATCCGGGCTGTAGCCGAGCTTGCGGAGGGCCTGCGGGACCGTCTGGTTGACGATCTTGATGAAGCCCTCGCCGACGAGCTTCTTGTACTTGATGAGGGCGATGTCCGGCTCGACCCCGGTCGTATCGCAATCCATCATGAACGCGATCGTGCCGGTCGGCGCGAGGAGGCTGATCTGGGCGTTCCGGTAGCCATGCTCCCGGCCCAGCTCCAGGGCCTCGTCCGGGACCGCGTGCGAGGCGTCCAGCACCGCTGCCGGCACGCCCTCGGCCGGGATCCGATGGGCCGCGTCGCGGTGCATCTGCATGACGTGGATGAACGGCGCGCGATTCTTCTCGAACTCGCGGAACGGGCCGCCGTGGTCGCGGGCGATGACCGCCGACTGCTTGTAGGCCTCGCCGGTCATGATCGCCGTGAGGGCCGCCGCGAAGTTCCGTCCCTCGGCGCTGTCGTAGGCCAGGCCGCGGGACATGAGCAGCGCGCCGAGGTTGGCGTAGCCGAGCCCGAGCGGCCGGAACTTGTGGGAGTTCTCCTCGATCCGGGGCGTCGGATAGCCGGCGTTGTCGACCAGGATCTCCTGGGCCGTGATGGTCAGCCGGCAGGCGTACCGGTAGTCCTCGACGTCGAACTCGCCGTTCTCGTCGACGAACGTCATGAGGTTCACGCTCGCGAGGTTGCACGAGGTGTCGTTGAGGAACGAGAACTCGCTGCACGGGTTCGTGGCGTACTGCCGATCGGAGTTCGCGACCGGGTTCCACTCGTTGATCGTCGTGTCGTACTGGATGCCGGGGTCGCCGCAGATCCAGGCCGCGTCCGCCATCCGGCGGAAGATGTCGCGGGCCTTGAGCGTCTCGACCGGCTCGTCCGTGGTCACGGAGTGCGTGGTCCAGTCGCCGTCGCGCTCGACCGCGCGCATGAAGTCGTCCGTGACCCGGACGCTGTGGTTGGCGTTCTGGAAGAAGACGCTGCCGTAGGCCTCGCCCGTGAAGCTCGGGTCGTAGCCCTCCTCGATGAGGGCCCAGGCCTTCTTCTCCTCGAGCATCTTGGAGTCGATGAACTCCATGACGTCAGGATGGTCCGCGTTGAGGATGACCATCTTGGCCGCGCGGCGGGTCTTGCCGCCCGACTTGATGACGCCGGCGAACGCGTCGTAGCCCTTCATGAAGCTCACGGGGCCGCTCGCGATCCCGCCGCCCGACATCCGCTCCTTGGAGCTCCGGATGGGGGACAGGTTGCTGCCCGCGCCCGATCCGAACTTGAAGAGCATGGCCTCGGTCTTGGCGAGGTCCATGATCGAGCCCATGTTGTCCTGGACCGAGTTGATGAAGCAGGCCGAGCACTGCGGCCGAGGCTCGATCCCGACGTTGAACCAGACCGGCGAGTTGAACGCCATCTTCTGGTGGACGATGAGATGGGTCAGCTCGGCCCGGAAGGCCTCGAGGTCCTCGTCCGTCGCGAAGTAGCGCTGGGTCTCGGCCCACGCGGCGATCGAGTTGACGACCCGATCGATGAGCTGGCGGACGCTCGTCTCGCGCTCCGGCGTCCCGACGTGCCCGCGGAAGTACTTGGACACGACGACGTTCGTCGCGAGCTGGCTCCAGCTCTTGGGGACCTCGACGTCCTTCTGCTCGAAGACGGTCTTGCCGGTCTCGCTGGAGATGGCCGCCGTCCGGAGCTCCCACTCGATCTCGTCGTACGGGTGGACGCCCTTGCGCGTGTGCTTGCGCGGCCAGCTGAGACCCTTGACCGGCGTGCCGTCCGGCCCGTTGCCGATGAAGCTCGCGCCCCACGGGCCGCCGAGGTACGTGGCCGTCCCGGCTCCCGTCCCCGTCTCGGCCGTGGCGCCCGTCGCCGTTCCCGCCGGGGCGCCCGTCGCCGTTCCCGCCGTGGCGCCCGTCGCCGTTCCCGCCGTGGCGCCCGTCGCCGTGCTGCCCGAGCCGGTCGCGGTCGGGCCCTCGGTGCTCGTCGTCTTCGCCATGACCGGGGTACCGGACGCTCGGGCCATCGATCTCTCCTCGCCTGCCTGCCGCGGTAGCGGTGGTAGCTACGCGGACCCTTCCATCGCGCCCCCGGCCAGGGCACCGGTCCGTCCTCCGGGGCTGCTCGCGGCCCCTGTCCTCGACGGTCCGTTCGACCGGCCTGGAGGGTGGTTCAGGCTCCTCCAGCGCTCGAGCGCGACCTGCTCACGATACGGCCGCCCGAGCCCTCAGTCAAGGCCAAAACCACAAGATGTTGTGGTTTGTTACGTCATCCAACCACAAGGGCTTGTGGCCGGCGCGTTGGAGCTCGTCCACGATCCGGGCCCGCTCGTGCACGGTTCGTGGGACTTCGTCCACCCGGCGCGGCCGGTCGTCAACAGGTGACGCACCGCCTGTCCACGATCCCCGGCTGGTTGTCCACGGCTCGTCAGCGTATCGAACATCCGTGCGAATAAGCGAGGGCAAATCGCGCGCCGTCACGCTGCTGTTGTGGACGACCTGCGGTTCGGAGCGGCGATGCGGGCCGCTCGGTTGCAGCGGTCACTTCGGCAGGTCGACGTGGCGCGCCTGTCGAGGGTGTCGGATGTGTCCGTGAGCCGAATGGAGCGAGGCGCGCTCGACGAGCTCTCGCTTGGAAGCATTCGTCGAGTCGCCGGGGCGCTCGGCGTCCACGTCCGACTGCTCCCTCGCGCACCCGGCGGCCAGCTCGATCGGCTGATCAACGTTCGGCACGCCGCGCTCGCCGAACACGTGGTGATGCTGCTCCGCCGAGGCGGCTGGGAGGTTCGGCCCGAGGTCTCGTTCGGGATCTACGGTGAGCGCGGGGTCGTCGACCTCCTGGCCTGGCACGCGGCCTCGCGGGCCCTGCTCGTTATCGAGTTGAAGACAGCGATCGTCGACGTCGGCGAGATCCTCGGGACGCTCGATCGCAAGCGCCGGCTCGCTCCGCGAATCGCGGCGGATCTTAGCTGGCGCCCCGCCGTCATCGGGACATGGCTCGCGATTGGCGAATCGATGACGAGCCGACGACGGGTCGCGGCGCATCGGGCGACGTTCGCGGCAGCGCTCCCGGACGACGGGATCCGCATCCGTCGCTGGCTTGCGCGGCCCGTCGGAGCGGTCAATGCCCTCAGCTTTGTCACAGATCGTCGCGAGAAGGGCCTTCGATCGCGCTTCGCGACGCTCCAGCGCGCTCCGGGTCGGCGCGCAGCCGCGACTCACGCACGAGTCGCCGGGCCGCCACGCGAGCCAGGGCCGGTACCGAGGCCGAATGGACCCGGGAGCTTGGTCAAGCCCCCGCCTGATGGCGGTCTGTGACCAATCGCCGCGGCCCGCCGCGGCCTGTGAACAATCGCCGTGGCCGCCGCGGCCCGTGACCAATCGCCGCGGCCCGTGACCAGTCGCCGCGGCGGGACGGTAGCGCGGGCCGCGGCCACGCACTGGTGCGAGCCACGACGCGGGAATTGGCCGCTGCTACGTTCCCCGAAGCGCTCGGAGCATCAGGCGGAGGCCGGGGCGCTGGCCGTAGAGCAGGACCCCCGCGGAGTAGAGCCGGGCCGCGAACCACAGCGCGACCGGCACCGCGACCGCCAGGATGACGAGCGCGATCACGGCCTGGATCGGGTCGATGTCGCCGGCGCCGAGGCGGGTCAGCACGAGGACCGGGCTCCAGAACGGCACATAGGTCATGACCGTGACGAGCTTTGAGTCGGGGGCGATGAGGCCGGTCGTCGAGTAGATCGCGACGAGGTAGCCGGCCGCCGCGATGAGCGACATCGGGGCGACGATCTGCTGCATGTCCTCGGTCCGGCTGATCAGCGAGGCCACGCCGGCGTAGATCACCGAGTAGAACGAGAAGCCGAGGACGAAGATGACCCCGAAGGCGAGGAGCAGGCCGGGCGACAGCCCGGCCGGGAGGGCGATCGAGCCGGCTGGGCCGCCAAAGACGAGCGCCGCGATCTGGCCCTGGAACAGGATCCCGACCAGCGCCGGGATCAGGATGATCACGTACTGGGTCAGGGCGAGGCCACCGACGCCGGCCACCTTCCCGGCCAGGAGCTCGAACGGCGAGGCCGCCCCGAGGATCACCTCCATGACCCGACTGCTCTTCTCCTCGGCCACGCTCAGGGCCACCCACTGGCCGTACACGATGATCGCGATGAACAGCATGATCGAGAGGACGAAGCCAGCCGCGAGCTGGTTCACGAAGGACTCGGTCGTGCCGCTCGGCGGCTGGCCGTTCGGGAGCTGGGTGGTGTAGGCCGGCGGGGTCGCGAGGAGCTGCTGGGTCTGCGCCGGAATGCCGGCCTGGGCCAGCAGGTCGGCCTGGGCGAGGCTCTGGGCCGCGCCGGCCATGAACTGCGAGATCCGGTCGACCGTCCGGGCCTTGGTCACGAAGGTGAAGGCCAGGACGTGCGTGGTCGGATCGCGCGAGAGGATGAGCAGGCCACCCGTCTCGCCCGAGTCGAC
>DASUHU010000133.1:0-2592 GCA_036273395.1 Candidatus Limnocylindrales bacterium | reverse complement strand
GATCGTCATCGGCGTGGCCGCGCTGATCGGCGGTCGCGCCTACCACGTCATCGACCAGTTCCAGCTCTACAAGGACGACCTCCTGAAGATCGTGCTGCCGCCCTATACCGGCCTCGGGGTGTACGGCGGCATCGTCACGGGCCTCATCGCCTTCCTGTTCCTGATGCGGCGCTGGCACCTCGACCTCTGGACCTGGACCGACATCGCCGCGCCGGGGCTGTTCGCGATGCAGGCGGTCGCGCGCTGGGGCAACTTCTTCAACCAGGAGCTGTACGGGCCCCCGACCACCCTGCCCTGGGGGATCGCGATCGACTGCGCCCACCGGGTCGCGCCGTGGACGTGCGATCTCTACCCGGCCGGCACCCACTTCACGCCGCTGTTCCTCTACGAATCGATCTCGGGCTTCGCCGGCCTCGCCGTCCTGCTGTGGCTCTCGTCCCGCCCCCGGCCCCGGCTCCGGCGCGGAGATCTCCTCGCGATCTTCTTCATCTGGTACGCCATCGTCCGGTTCGTGCTCGAGAACCTGCGCACCGGGAACTGGCACCTCGACGGGATCGCGACGGCCCAGATCTTCTCGGTGATCTTCATCGTCCTCGGCGTCGCGATCCTGGTGTATCGCCACCGAACCGCGCCGCCGAGCGACATGGTCGGGGTGCCGCCGCCGGGCGCGCCGGCCGACGACGAGTCGGACGCTTCGTCCGGCGCGCCCGGCGACCTCGAGCCCCAGACCTGACCTCCGGCTCGCGGCCCGGGCCGTCCGAGCATCGGTCGCAGCCCCGCCCGCGAGCGCGGATCCGCCCCCGGGAGCTCGCGGCGGCGCGCGGCGGTGCGCGCGAGGGCCTCGACTGGCTCGGGCGGACGCCCGAGACGCGCGCCTCGCTCGTGTACCGGCTCACCCGCCTCCTCGCCCGCGCGCTCCTCTTCGGCGTCTTCCGATTCCGGATCGCGACCTCTGGCCAGGAGCTGCTCAAGCTGCTCCCGAGCGGCGGCTACCTCCTCGTCGGGGCGGCCCACCGCGGCTGGATGGATCCGTTCCTCGTGATGCACGCCCTGCCGGTGCAGCCGCGGGCCTGGTTCCTCGGGTCCGGACCGTCGACCTTCACCTCGCGCTGGCGCGAATCGGTCGTTCGCCGGCTCGGCGGCCTGCTGCCGGTGTGGCGCGGCGGCGTCGGAATCGAGGGACACGTCCGCGCCGCCCGGGCCGTGATCGACGCGGGCGGCGTCTTCGTCCAGATGCCCGAGGGCACGGTCAACGGGCCCCTTGGGACGATCGGGCCGTTCCGGCCGGGCGCGATGCTCATCGCGCTCCGGATCGGCGCGCCGATCGTGCCGTTCGCGATGGCCGGGACGGAGGAGCTGTACCTGGGGCGGCGGCTGGCCTCGCGCATCCTGTCGCCGACGACGATCGAGGAGCTGCTCCGCGATCGAGGCATCGACCGCGGGGCTGCGCCGCCACCGGCGACGGGAAGCCGCGAGGAGCTCGAGCTGGCGCGCGCGGCTACGGAGGCGCTCGCGGACCGGCTCCGACCCGTCGTCGAGGCGCTGCATCCGACGACGACGGACCCGCCATCCCGACCTCGGCGATTCCGCCGGCGGCTGACGTGGCTCCTCCTGGGTCCAGGGCCGCTGGATCACGCCTCGGGCGACTGACCGTCGCTATCCTGCCGCCGATGCCCTACGCCGAGTCGATCCTCGATCTCGTCGGTCGGACGCCCCTGGTCCGGCTGACCCACGTGACCCGCGACCTCGGGCCGATCGAGGACCAGCCGCTGATCCTGGCGAAGCTCGAGGCGCTCAACCCCGGCGGGTCGGTGAAGGACCGGATCGGGCTGCCGATGATCGAGGCCGCGGAGCGCGATGGGCTGCTCAGGCCCGGGGGCACCATCGTCGAGCCCACCTCGGGCAACACCGGCCACGGCCTCGCGATCGCGGCGGCGCTCAAGGGCTACCGCTGCATCTTCGTGATGGCCGACAAGCAGTCGCCCGAGAAGCAGGCGCTGCTGCGCGCCTACGGCGCCGAGGTCGTCCTCTGCCCGACGAACGTCGAGCCCGAATCGCCGGAGTCGTACTACTCGGTCGCCGCGCGGCTGGCGCGCGACATCCCGGGGGCGTTCAAGCCCGACCAGTACTGGAACCTCGAGAACCCCCGCGCGCACGAGGCAACCACGGGTCCCGAGATCTGGGACCAGACCGAGGGCCGGCTCACCCATTTCGTCGCGTCCGCCGGGACCGGCGGCACGATCTCGGGCGCGGGCCGGTACCTGAAGTCGAAGAACCCCTCGATCGTGGTCGTCGGGGCGGATCCCGAGGGCAGCGTCCTGTCGGGTGACGTCGCCCGGCCGTACCTCACCGAGGGAGTGGGGGAGGACTTCTTCCCCGGGACGTACGACGCGACGGTGGTGGATCGGTGGGTCCGCGTCTCCGATCGCGAGGCGTTCCGGATGGCGCGGCGAATCACGCGGGAGGAGGGCATCCTCGCGGGCGAGTCGTGCGGCACGGCGGTCATCGCCGCGCTCGACGAGGCCGCTCGGGTCATGGCCTCGGACCCGGCAGCGGCGCGCCGGGCGATGATGGTCGTGATCCTGCCCGACG
>DASUHU010000132.1:0-3692 GCA_036273395.1 Candidatus Limnocylindrales bacterium | reverse complement strand
GTGGGGTCCTTGACCATGAGGCCCTCGTTTCGCCGCGCACGGGCCTCGGTGAAGGCCGCCTCGAGCGCGTCGATCGAGGCCGCGGTCGTGAGGTGCGACAGGCCGAACGCGCCGCCGTCGGCCGCGAGCGGGAGGCCAAGGTGCTCGAGCGCCAGGCGGCGCTCCGACAGCGGCTCCTCGAGCATCGGCGCGACCGCGCCGTCGATCTCATCGCGACCGTCGGCGCCATCGGGGCCAGAGGCCATGCCATGGCCGTGGGCGCCGTTGCTCGACTGGTCGCCGCCGGGCCCATGCCGCCGAAGGCCCAGGACGTCGAACGCGACGTAGATGACGGGCACCTCGGCCAGCAGGGCCGGATGCGGGTCCTTGCGCCCGAGCCGCGACTGGAGCGCGATGAACGGCAGGACCGTCCCCTCGCGAAACGCCAGGATCTCGCCGTCCAGGATTCCGTCCCAGGACAGGTCGCGGGCCGCGCCGACGACCTCCGGGAACTGGTTCGAGATGTCGTGGAGGTCGCGGGAGTACAGCCGGACCTCGGAGCCGACGCGATGGAGCTGGCAGCGGATGCCGTCGTACTTGTCCTCGACCCAGACCTCGGGCCCGAGCCGGGACAGGATCTCCGCGGCGTCCTCGGCCGGTGAGGCGAGCATGAACTTGAGCGGGTGGAACAGCGCCAGCTCGGCCGATCCCAGCTCGCCGCGCTGGGCCAGCTCGGCGGTCCGGCCGACGTCGCCGGTCAGCATCCCGGCCCGCTTGACCTCGTCGAGCGATCGCCCGAAGGCCTGCGCGATCGCGGCCTCTACGAGCCCCTCGCGAAGCCCGATCCGGAGCTCGCCGGAGATGACCCGGATCACGCCTCGGGCGGTCCTCGGGTCGCAGCGGGCCAGGAGATCCGCGAGCAGGGTGGCCTTGCGGGCGGGGCCCGACGCGGACTCGATCGCCGCGAAGGTCGCGGCGACCTCGAGCAGCGTCGGCGAGGCGGTGAGTTCCGGCTGTCGGCCGGACGTCGCGAGGACATCGGCCACGGCCGCGGACAGGTCGGAGTACCGGTCGTAGGCCGCGGCGAGCTGGCTCCGGTCCGCGCCGGTCACGGCCGTCACGGCCGCGGCGATGGCGGCCCAGCCGATTCCCGCGGCCCGCTGGTCCGCCTCGGGGAAGGGCCGCCCGGTCAGGAAGACCACGGCAATCGGGAGCTCCTCCGGGGACAGCGACCGCAGGTACTCGGCCAGGAGGGCGGTCTTCTCGGAGGTTCGGGTGGTGGCGGCGACACGCTCGGCGAGCTCGCTCCAGCGCCGCATGCGGCCGATGGTATACCGTGCCTCCGATGGCGCCCGGAGCCTGGTTTCCCGATCAGATCGAGGGTGATTCGGTCGTCCTGCGACGCCATGGACCGGCCAATCTGCCGGCCTTCCGCCGGTGGTACACGGACCCCGCGGTCGCCCGCCTGGCGCGCTACCAGGACGGCCCGATGCGCCTCGACGAGATCGATCGGTTCTTCCAGGTTCGAGCCCTGGGACCGGACTCGCTCGCGATGGCGATCCACATCCGGGAATCGGATCGGCTCATCGGCAGTTGCGCGTTCAGCCAGCTCGACGGCGACAACGGCTCGGCGATCTACCACATCACGATCGGCGAGAAGGACGCCTGGGGCCGCGGCTACGGGACCGAGGCCACGGCCCTCATGCTCGATCATGCCTTCCGGACCCTGGGCCTCCACCGGATCGGGCTGACCGTGTTCGAGTTCAACGAGCGGGCCATCCGGGCCTATCGGCGCTGCGGCTTCCAGATCGAGGGCCGGGCCCGCGAGGCGATCTGGCGCGACGGCCACTGGTGGGACGAGATCGCGATGAGCGTCCTGGCGTCGGAGTGGCGGGCGCGACCGTCGCTCGTCCGGCGATCCATCCGGGCCGGCCGCCCGCTCCGGGCCGGGCTCGTCGTGAGCGGCGTGCCGGGGGGCGCGGCCGCCGATGGCGCCGCCGACGACGAGGTGCGTCAGCCCGCCGCTCGCCGGGCTCGAACGCACGGATGACCAGCTCGGGTCCGGCGGCCGACGCGGCGAGGGCAGCCTTCCGGGAGGAGATGGCGGCCAAGGGTCACGCCGTCGAGAACGCCCGGACCGCGGTCGCCGGTCTCGAGACGGCCTTCGCGGACGGCGCGCTCCAGCGCACGCCCGCCCTCGACCAGATGCTCGCCGACCTGATGCTCGCGCTCGAGCAGGACGAGGGCCAGAAGCTCGGCGGCAAGAGCGCCGAGGCGGCGCGGTTCATCCTCCGGGCGATCGATCGGGAGCTCGACAACGCCTGACGCCCGAGCGGCGCCCGAACGGTCGCTGGATCGGTTCGTCGTCGCCCAGGACGGTGGCGTGCTCGAGCGCGCGCTCCTCGAAGTCCGGGCGGGCCGGAAGACGAGCCACTGGATGTGGTTCGTCTATCCCCAGCTGCGAGGTCTCGGCCGGAGCGAGATCTCGAGGTTCTACGGCATCGAGTCGCTCGCCCAGGCTCGGGAATACCTGGCCCACCCGGTGCTCGGGCCTCGGCTCCGCGAGGCGGCCGAGGCAGCGGTCAGCGCGCCGCCGGGCGTGACCGCGGAGGCCATCTTCCGCCCGATCGACGCGATGAAGCTCCGATCGTCGATGACCCTCTTCTCCCTGGCAGACACCGCCCAACCGGTGTTCCGACAGGTGCTCGAGCGCTTCTACGCGGGCGAGCCCGACCCGGAGACGGTGCGCCTGCTCCGCGAGGACGAGCAGCCCGCCGGCTGAGGCCGGCGCCCGGGCGAAGACCGAGGCGGGCGGGCAACCGGCGAGGCGCTTGACTCTCGACCGACACGAGAGTCCACCATGAGCCGATGGAGCGGCGCGGTCAGCCGGAGCTCGTCCCGATCGGGCGGTTCGCCCGTCTCGCGGGCGTGTCCATCGGCGCGCTGCGCCACTACGACGAGCTCGACCTGCTCCGTCCGGCCGAGGTCGACGCGGCGACTGGCTACCGACGCTACCGGCTCGAGCAGGTCGAGACCGCCCTGATGATCCGGCGGTTGCGGGATCTCGAGGTCCCGATCGAGGAGATCCGGGCGATCCTCGCCGCCGACGACCCGACAGAGCGCCTGGGCCTCCTCAAGCGGCACCGCGCACGGATCGAGGCTCGGTCGACTCAGCTCCATCGCGTCCTCCACCACGTCTCGCAACTCGCCAGCGGAAAGGACCGACTCGTGCCCAACCGGCAATCGACCAGCCCCGGCGACCTCGACCCCGCTGCCCACCGCCGCATCGGGAAGGAGCTCTTCAACTACACGTGGAGCCTCATCGAGCGCTCCGACCGGACGCCGACCGAGACGGACGAGATGATCCACGCGGCCCATGCCAGCCGCTGGCACTGGGCCCGTGCCGAGGGATCGACCACCACGAACCTCTCGATCGGCGAGTGGCAGTGCTCGCGCGTCTACGCCACCCTCGGCCGGGGAGAGCCGGCGCTGTGGCACGCCCGGCGGTGCCTCGCCTACACGGAGGCGGCGGCGGCCGCGAACGAGGCGACGGACTGGAACATCGCGTCGGCCTATGAGGGCATGGCTCGAGCGCTCGCGGTCGCCGGCGATCAGGGCGCGGCGGAGGAGTGGCGGGCTCGAGCACGAGCCGCCGCGGCCGCGATCACCGGCCTCGAGGACCGCCAGATCATCGAGGGCGACATCGCGACGCT
>DASUHU010000131.1:0-9237 GCA_036273395.1 Candidatus Limnocylindrales bacterium | reverse complement strand
GCTCGGCCGCGTTCTCGGCCGAGTGGTCGGCCGCGTTGGCGGTCGCGCCGAAGCGGTCCGCCTCCGCGGAGGCACTCGCATCGCCACCCTCGGCCGCGGCGACGGCTCGGAGGTGACGGAGCCCGAGCGCCCCGAGTCCGGCGAGCTCGACGAGGAGGCTCTCGCGAACGGACTCCAGCGACAGCCGCGCCTCGAGCTCCTCCCGCTCGATCGCCCGACCGCGCTCCTCCCTCGCGCGGAGCGCCTCGCTCGCGACCAACCGGGCCCGCTCGGCGCCGCCGAACAGGGTCCGCGCCGTGGCGTCCTCACCGAGCGCCCGCTCGAGCGCGTCCTGCGCGGCTGCGGCCGCCTCGCCGGCGCCGAGCAGGGCGCTCGAGCTCGCCGCCTTCCGACGCTCGGCCGCGACCACGCGGCCGGCGATCTCGGTCATGGCCGCTTCCAGCTCGTCGATCCGCCGCTCGCCCAGCGCGATCGCGGCTTCGGCGCGGCTCCGCTCGCGCTCGGCGTCGCGTCGCCCCGCGTCGGCTGTCCGCCAGGCCGCGTCGGCCCGGTCCCGGATGGCGGCCAGCGCGGACACCCGTCGCTCCAGGGCACCGACGGCGGTCTCGCCGCTCGGTGGCTCACCCGTGACGGGATCCATCCGGTTGGCGTTTCGATCCAGCTCCCCGAGCGTGACGGTTGCTCGCTCCGCGGCCGCGCGAGCCCGGTCCGCCTGGGCCGCCAGCCATGCCGCCTCACGGGTCGCCGCCTCGACCCGACGCCCGGCCGCCTGCGCCGCAGCGGCCGCTGCCGCATGGTCCTCGGACGCCGCCTGCCGCGCCGATTGAGCGAGTTCGAGCTCCGTCCGCGTCGCGGCGAGCGCGTCCCGGCGGTGCTCGACGTCGGCCTCCGCAGCTTGGTGGACGCTTCGGCGCGATTCCACTTCGTCGCTCATGGCATCGACCGCCGCCGCGAGCTCGATCGGGCCGTCGGCGTGGCCGAGGCTGACGGTAGGCCCGTGCACGACCGCGGTGCCATCACGGGTCACCGCGACCCAGCCGGCCGGGAGCACGGGCTGGAGCGCGAGCGCCGCGATCAGGTCCGGGACCCAGATGGCCGTCGACAGGAGCGCGCGGACGTGCCCGTTCGGGTCGTGCTGGATCGCGTCCGCGAGCCGGCCGCCGCCGGTCGCGCGCAGCGCCGTCCCGAGGTCGCCCTCGCGGCCGGCGGCGGCCTGGGTTGCCGCGCGGTCCCCGCCGGACGGGAGTCGAAGGCCCTCCTCGATGACGACCGATCCGCGCTCCCCGGCGAGGTTCGCCGCCCGCTCGCGGCTGACGACGTAGGCCGCGGCGCTGTCACCAAGTGCTGCCCCGACGGCCGCGCGCAGGCTCTCGTCCAGGCGGACGCCGTCCAGCAGCGCGGTCCCTCCGGCGCTCCTGGCCGCCGTGGCCAGGCTCCCGCCAACCTGGACCTGGACCTGCTCTCGAAGCGCCGCCAGTCGTGCGTCCGATGCCGCGAGCCGGGCCGACGCCGCGGCCCGGGCGCGCAGGCCGTCATCGAGGGCGGTTTCGTTCGTCCGGACGCGCTCGGCCGCGGCGTGCTCCACGGTGCTCGCCTCCGCGGACCGGGCCGAGGCAGCCGCGAGCGCCCCGCGAGCCTCGGCGTCGATCGTGCCGGCGGCGTCACGAGCCTCGGCCGAGCGGGCGGCCGCGAGCTCCGCGTCCTCTCGCTCCCGATCCAGCTCCGAGGCGCGCCGGCGTGCCAGCTCGAGGTCCGCGGAGCGTCGCGCCTCGGCTCGCTCGGCGGCATCGCGCTCGGCCGCGGCCGCGAGGCTCGCGGTTCGAGCCTGGGCGAGCTCCCGGCTCGCCTCGTCGACGGCCCGCTGGGCCTCCCGGGCCTCGTGCTCGAGGGCCGGATCGACCGTCGGGATCGTGATGGCGAGCGCTCGGCGGTCGACGGCCAGGGCCGCGCTCGCGGCGTCGTGCTCGGCGGTCAGGCGGGCCCGGTCGCGGCCGATCGCATCGAGCTCCGCGGCGACCGAAGCCGCCTCGACGCGTGCGGTCGAGAGGCGCTCCCTTGCGGCCTCGAGCTCCGCGCGGGCGTTATCCACGGCCGCCGCGGTCAGTCCGAGCTGCTCCGAGCCGCCGGCCGCGGCGGCCTCGAGCTCCCTGAGCTCGGCGGTGGCGGTGTCGATGGAGCCCCGCAGGTCCTCCTGGGCCCGGCTCGCGCCCGAGAGGCGGGTCGCCGCGGCGTGCCAGCGGGCGTGGCCCGACAGCAGCAGCGCCTCAACGAGCTCCACGCCGGCATCGCGCCGGCTGGCCTGCTGCTCGGCCTGGGCGGCGAGCCGCCGGACCTGCGGCCGGAGCTCCGCGAGGACGTCCTCGACCCGGGTCAGGTTGGCCGACGCTTCGGCCAGCTGTTCCTCGGCTCGCCGCCGGCGCCGGTCGTGACGCCGCACGCCGGCGACCTCCTCGAACAGCGGCCGGCGCTCCTCGGGGCGCAGCGCGAGGGCCTGGTCGACCATGCCCTGGCCGATGAACAGGAAGGCGTTCTCGGCGAGGTGCGCGGCGTCGAGCAGGTCCACGAGGTCCCTGAGGCGCACGCGCTCGCGGTTCAGGACGTATTCGTTCTCGCCCGAGCGGAACAGGCGACGGCCGAGCTCCACGACCCCGAAGTCGATGGGCAGCAGGCCGTCGCCGTTGTCGAGCACGATCTGGACGTCGGCCATGCCCACGGCCGGCCGGCGCTCGGAGCCGGCCCAGATGACGTCCTCGGCCTTGCGCGTCCGAAGCGCCCGGCCCTGCTCACCGAGCGACCACCGGAGCGCATCGGCGAGGTTGCTCTTGCCCGAGCCGTTCGGTCCGACGATCGCGCTGATGCCCGGACCGAAGACGACCTGGGTCCGCTCCGCGAAGGACTTGAAGCCCTGCAGCCGGACCGAGAGGAGGCGCGCCTGAGCCGTCATCCGGCCACGTCGGAGGCGATGATCGTCGCGCCCGCGTCCTCCGCCACGCCATCGGTCGCGTCGTCCGGCGCGCCAGCGGCCGGATCGTCGCGGGCCTCGAGGACCGCGATGGCCTCGGCCGCCGCGGCCGTCTCGGCCTGGCGCCGGGAGTGCCCGACCCCCGTCCCGAGCATCTCGCGATCGAGCTCGACCTCGACCCGGAAGACCTTCTCGTGATCTGGACCGACGGCCTCGACGAGCCGGTACTCGGGCCGGATGCCGAGGTGCTGCTGGGCGAACTCCTGGAGGCGGCTCTTCGGGCTCTTGAGCTCCGCGGGCGGCGTCGCGGCGTCGAGCTCCGGAGCCGCCAGGGCCAGCAGCCATGCACGCACCGCCGACCAGCCGAGGTCGAGGAAGACCGCGCCTGCGACCGCCTCGAACGTCGAGGCCAGGAGCGACGGCCGGTGGCGGCCGTCCTGGGTCAGCTCGCCCTCGCCGACGCGAACGAGCGCGCCGAGGTCGATCCGCTCCGCGAGCTCGGCCAGGCCGGTCGCGCTCACGATCGCCGCGCGACGCGCCGACAGGAGGCCTTCGTCGTCGCCGGGGTGCCGAGCGAACAGCGCGTCGGAGATCGCGAGGTTCACGACCGCGTCGCCGAGGAGCTCCAGTCGCTCGTTGTGCCCGGGCGCGTCGCCGGGGTGCTCGTGGAGCCACGATGAATGGGTCAGCGCCTGACCCAGGAGGGCTCGGTCGCGGATCGGGAGCCCGAGGCGCTCGGCGAGGTGCTCGGCGCGCTCCACGACCCCGTCAGTTGGTCAGGAGGACCGCTCGTCGATGTACTCGACGGCGTCACCGACGGTCCGGATCTTCTCGGCATCCTCGTCCGAGATCTCCGTCCCGAACTCTTCCTCGAGCGACATGATCAGCTCGACCAGGTCGAGCGAGTCGGCGTTCAGATCGTCGACGAACGACGCCTCGGGCTTGACCTCGTCCTCATCGACGCCGAGCTGCTCGACGACGATCTTCTTGAGCCGCTCGTAGGTCGTTGCCACGGACTCCCTCCTCGGAGCTGGGTGACGCTGCCTGGCTGTCTGCGGATTCGCGGGCGACCTGCCCGAGGACGCCGTTCATGAGGCGCCGCATCGGGTCACCACTATAGATGCGTGCGAGCTCCACCCACTCGGCAATCGCCACCCGGGGCGGCGTGCGGGAGTCTAGCACCTCGGATAGGGCGCAACGGAGGAGGCTCCGGTCCATCCGGGCCATCTGGACGACCGGGAATTGGGGCGCGAGCCGCTCGATCCGAGCATCGATCGAGTCGCGATGGGCGACGACCCCGGCGACGATCTCCCGGGCCAGTGCGCCGGCGACGGCGCTCGCTTCGTGCTCCGCGAGCTGGCGCTCCAGGACCGCGGTGGCGGTCCGCTGGCCGAAGTCCGCCTCGAACACCGCCGCGAGCGCGACGCGCCGGCCCGCCCGGAGGCTCCGGATGCGGTCGGCTCGGTCCCCGCTCGCGGTGTCGCTAGCCGCCGACGCCATCGATGACGACGGTCACGGCCCGGACCTCCAGGCCGAGGAGGCGCTCGACGGCGGTTCGGACGGCCCGCCGGACGCGAGCGGAGGCGTCGGCGAGGTCGGCGCCGGGTCGCGCGACGAGCCACAGCCGGAGGCTCACCTCGCCGGCGCGGACGCGGACATGGATCGGCGAGCCCGCGAGGGCGACCCGCCAGGGCGGGCCGGAGCGCGCGACGCGAAGGACCTCGGGGACCTCGAGGGCCGCGAGGCGGGCGACCTCGCGGATCACGCCTCGGCCGACGCTCAGGGCCGGGCCCGACGAGCTCGTCACGGGGCCGCCGCCTCCGCCGGCTCGGACTCGGCCGGCTGCTCGGCTGCGGCTAGCCGGCCCGCGGCAGTGGCGGCCTCCGCCTCGCGGAGGGCCTCGGCGATCCGCTCCGGCACGTGCTCCCGGGCGGCACGCGCCGCGACCTCGACCCCGAAGCCGATCATCCGCCGGCGGGCCCGCCCGTGGGTGATGATCACGACCCCCTTCACCCCGAGGAGCGGCGAGCCGCCGGCTCGCTCGTAGTCGAACACGGCCCGGATCTTCTCGATCCCGGGCCGGAGCAGGAGGTACGCCAGCGGACCCCGGATGCCGCTCGAGAGCTGCTCCCGCGAGAGGTCGAAGATGAAGGTCGAGAGGCCCTCGAAGAACTTGATGACGACGTTGCCCGTGACCGCGTCGGTCACGACGACATCGGCCATGTCCGCGGTCAGGTCCTTGCCCTCGACGTTGCCGACGAAGCGGAGGCCGCTCAGGTCGAGCAGCTCGGTCGCGCGCTGGATCCGGAGATCGCCCTTGCCCTTCTCCTCGCCGATGGAGAGGAGCGCCACGCGCGGCTCGGCGATCCCGAGGACGCGCTCGGCGAAGATCGTGCCCATCTGGGCGTACTGGGCGAGGTTCTCGGGCGACGAGTCGGGATTTGCCCCGATGTCGAGGAGCACGAACGGCGAGCCCCGGCGGACGAGCTGGACGGCGAGCGCCGGCCGGTCCACCCGGGGCAGTCGCCCGAGGCGGAGCACGGCCGCGGCCATCCCGGCGCCGGTGTGGCCGGCCGTGATCACGGCGTCGGCACGACCGTCGTGGACGAGGGCACAGGCGACCAGGATCGAGGCGTCCTTCTTCTCCCGGAGGGCTCGAGCGGGGTGCTCGTCCATGTCGATGACATCGGCGGCGGGCACGATCTCGACGTTCGCCGGGAGTGTCGGCGCAACAGCGCGGATCGCATCCTCGCGCCCGACGAGCAGGATCCGGTCACCGGGGTGCGCGAGCGCGTAGTCGAGCGCGCCCGGCACCACCTCCGAGGGACCGTGATCGCCGCCCATCGCGTCGACGGCGACGCGGACGGGTCCGCCGTCGGATCGTCCCGACGCCGGCAGCGACCAGTGGGCCATGACTCCGCCTCGCTCTCGAGGCCCGGGCTCAGGAGGCCGCGGGCTCGTCCTTCGGCGTCTTCAGCTCGAGCACCGGCCGGCCGCCGTAGTAGCCGCAGTTGGGACAGGCGCGGTGGGCTCGCTTGGGCTGGTGGCAGTGCGAGCATTCCTCGAGCTGCGGCAGGGCCAGGGCGAGGTGCGCGCGCCGATCTCCCTGGCGGGCATGGGAGACCTTGCGCTTGGGCACACCCATCGGGTCTGATGCTCCTTTCGAACGGGGGCGGCCGCGCCGCGGGGACGATGCCGCGGGGCGTCGAGCCGAGGCCGGAGTCTACCGGGTCTCGTCGGGACCGTCGACCCGGAACGCTCGCAGCGCCTCGAGGCGCGGGTCGATCTCGTCCTCGTCGTGCGTGGGATGGCCGCGGCCAAGCCGCTCGCCGCAGGTCGGGCAGAGACCCGGGCAGGCGGCTTCGCAAAGTGGCGCGATGGGCTCCTCGAGCGAGATCGCCTCGGCCACGAGCGGCCCGAGCTCGAGCTCGTGGTGGTCGTTGAGGCGGGCGACGTCAGGCTCGGCCGACGGATCGATCGGCTGGCCGCTGGCGAGGTCGATGCTGGGCAGGACCTCCTCCTCGAGGTGGACCGCGATCGGCACCTCGATGTCCCGGAGGCAGCGCGCGCACGATGCCTCGATCGAGGTCGCGAGTCGCGCGTCGACGATGACGCCCCGATTCGTCCGGGCGATGTCGACCGTGCCCTCGATCGGATCGGCCAGGCGGAGGTCGTCCGGGAGCTGGATCGTCGCGCCGTGGACGGCGTAGTGGCGGCGCTCCCCCGGCGGCTCCGCCAGGAGGCCCGCGACCGGGTAGGTCAGCGGGGCCGGACCGGTCATCGACCTCGAGGCGATCCGGACCCTGCGTCCTCACGTGCCAGCACGAGCTCGTCGCCGGGGGCATCGGGAGCGTCGTCGGAGGCGCTCGCCGCGCCATTGCCGACGGGCTCGCCCCGGAGCTGGGCCTGGCGGTCGTCCAGGACCTCGATGCCCTTGCGGATGCCGGCGAGGGCCTTCTCGGCCTCGGTCTGGAGGGCCGTCAGGATCTGGACCGCGTAGGCGTCCGCGCCCGCCGCGACGTCCCGCCCGGCCGCCTCGGCCTCGGCGATGATCCGGCGGCCCTCGGCCTGGGCGCCTTCGGCCAGCCCCCGCTCGCTGATGAGGAACGCGGCCTGCTCCTGGGCCCGGCTGACGATCCGGGTCGCCTCCTCGTGGGCCTGTTCGAGGATCCGCTCGCCCTCCGCGTTGATCCGCTTCGCGGCCTGGACCTCCTCGGGGATCGCGACGCGCAGCTGGTCGACGAGCTCGAGCACGGCGTCCCGATCGACGAGGACCTTGCGCGTCGCGGGAACGCCCGTGCCGGTCGCGATCTGCGACTCGAGGCGTTCGAGCAGGAAGATGATGTCCAGGGGAGGACCTCGCGGGCTACGGCTGCGGTGAACGGCGCCAGTATCGCACGCGGGCGTACCCGGTCAGCGAGGCCCGGACGACGCCTGCCGGGCCGCGGCCGCGAGCGCGGCCTGGGAGGCAGGGGGAACCATCGAAGAGACATCGCCGCCGAGCGCCGCGATCTCGCGGACCAGGCTCGAGCTGATCGAGGCGTGCTCCGGCGCGGTCATGAAGCAGACCGTGTCCAGCTCGGGCGCGAGGCGGCGGTTGTTCTGGGCGAGCCCGAGCTCAATCTCGAAGTCCCCTACCCCACGCAGCCCCCGAACGATGGCCGTGGCGCCGTGCCGGCGCGCGGCCTCGACGGTCAGGCCGCCGACCGCGACGACCTCCATTCGATCCGTTGGCAGGCCCGCGTCGCGAGCCGCGGCCTCGATGACCCGGACCCGGGTCTCGGCGTCAAGCCGGGGGGTCTTGCCGGGGTTCGTGACGACCGCGACGACGACCCGGTCGAAGACCTCGAGGGACCGCGCGAGGACGTCGAGGTGGCCCAGGGTCATCGGATCGAACGAGCCCGGGTAGAGGGCGACGGTCATGGTTCCTCCGCCTCGGACCAGCGGTAGAACGTCAGGCTCGACTCCCCGAACCGACGGACGCGCTCGGATGCTAGCAGCCCGATTCGCTCGGGCAGGCGGGTTCTCGAGCCGTGCTTGGCGACGAGGATCCCGTCGGTCGCCAGGAGCGCGTGGCCGCCGGCCGCCAGCGTGGCGCCGGTCGGCGGCGCGGCCCCCGCGACCCGCTCGAGCACCGTCTCGAGCCGGCCGGAGCGGTCATAGGGCGGATCGGCGATCACGACGTCGAACGGCCCGGTCGCGGTGAGGAGCCACCGCCCGACGTCGGCCTGCACGATCCGTGCGGCGGGGCCCGCGAGGTGGGCGGCGGCGAGGTTCCGCTCGATGGCCGCGATGGCTGGCCGCGCGGACTCGACGAACGTCACCGCTGCCGCGCCGCGCGACAGGGCCTCGATCCCTGCCCCGCCCGTACCCGCGAACAGGTCGAGCACCGAGCCACCACGGAGGCGCGGCTCGAGGATCGCGAACAGCGCCTCCTTGAGCCGGTCGCCCATCGGCCGCACGCCGGCGCCCGCGCCGGCCAGGCGAATCCCGCGCGCGCTGCCCGCGATGACGCGACCGGCGCCCGGCACTCGCATCAGGCGGCGCCCGCGGGTGCGGCGTCCGTGATGGCGCGCAGCCAGCCGCTCGCCAGCTCATGGGCCAGCGCTGCGTGCTCCGGGCGGAGCTCCCCGTGGTCGTCGACGAGCCGCTCGGCCGCCTCGCGGGCGACGATCGCGAGCTCCCGATGGCGCTCGCGCTGGAGCGACGCCACGCGCAGCTGGGGCAGGCCGCTCTGGACCAGGCCGAGCACATTGCCTTCGCGCCGGAGCTCCCAGTCGCGCTCCGCGAGGGCGAAGCCGTCCCGCAGCTCCTGGATGGCCTCGAGCCTCGCCCGGGCGACCGGATCGGCGGAGTCCGACACGAGGACGCAGTACGACTCGGCTGTCCCCCGGCCGACCCGCCCGCGAAGCTGGTGGAGCTGGGCCAGGCCGAACCGGTCGGCGCCCTCGATGATCATCACGGTCGCCTCGGGCACGTCGACGCCAACCTCGACGACCGTGGTACCGACGAGGACGTCGAGCTCGCCGTCACGGAAGCGGGCCATCTCGGCGTCCCGGTCCGCGGCCTTCATCCGGCCGTGGACGAGCCCGACCCGGAGTGGCGCGAGGAGCGCCGCGAGCCGCACGTGCTCGGCTTCCGCGGCGACGGCTTCCTGCGCGACACGCTCGGGCTCGTCGGGTGCGTCGCGCTCGTCGGGCGCGTCGCGCTCGTCGTTGGGCGAGGCGTTCACGCCATCGGCGTCCCCGGCATCAGATTCGTCGCCCGACGGCTCG
>DASUHU010000130.1:0-4503 GCA_036273395.1 Candidatus Limnocylindrales bacterium | reverse complement strand
AGGTCGTGCTCCGCTACCTCGCGGCCCGGACGCGGCGCGGCCGGCCGACCGACCCGGGCCTCGCGCCGACGAGCCTCCGCCGCCGCGCCGCGGCCATCCGCGGCTTCTACCGGTTCGCCTTCGGGGAGGGCCTCATCGACGTCGACGTGGCCGCCCACATCGACCTGCCGCGGATGCCACGACTCCTGCCTGACACCCTGTCGCCGGCCGAGGTCGAGGCGCTGCTCACCGCAGCGGCTGCGCACGGCCCGCGGGATCGAGCCCTCCTCGAGCTCCTCTACGCTGCCGGGCTCCGCGTCTCCGAGGCGCTCCGCCTCGACCTCGAGGACGTCTCGCTGGATGGCGCCTTCGTGCGCGTCATCGGCAAGGGCGACCGCGAGCGGCTCGTCCCGATCGGCGAGGTCGCGATCGAGGCGCTGCGGGACTGGCTCGACGGGCCCTGGCGGGAGCTGGTCGCGGCCCACCACGTCGAGCCGATCCGCGGCGGACCGCTCTTCCTCGGCGACCGTGGAACGCGCCTGGCTCGACAGCAGGCCTGGCAGTCCGTCCGGCGAGCGGCGGAGGACGCGGGCCTGTCCGCGACCGTGAGCCCCCACACGCTCCGGCACTCGTTCGCGACGCACCTCCTCGAGGGCGGCGCGGACCTGCGGGTCGTCCAGGAGTTGCTCGGACATGCGAGCATCAGCACGACCCAGCTCTACACGCATGTGACGGGCGAGCGGATCCGCGAGGTCTACGCGCGGGCCCACCCTCGCGCCTGAAGCGGTTCGGGAGGGACGACGTGGCGCGCTATGCGGACCGGCTCCTGGCGGACGGCGAGCGGCCGGTCCTTCGAACCCGGCAGCACTGGCTGGCGCCGCTCATCGAGGGCCGCACGGCGATCGCGATCTTCGTGGCCTCGGTCGTGCTCCTGATCCTCAACATCAGCCTCAGCCCGAGCCTGATGCGCGACCTCATCGGCTACTTCGCGGCCGTGCTCCTCATCGCCTCGATCGCGTGGTTCGGCTGGATCCTCATCGGGTGGTACTCGGAGGACTACCTCGTCACGAACCGGCGGGTCCTGAAGGTCGACGGGATCCTCCGGAAGCGATCGGCCGACAGCTCGCTCGAGAAGATCAACGACGCGGTCCTGGAGCAGAGCGTCCTCGGCCGGATGCTCGGCTACGGCGATCTCGAGATCCTTACCGCGGCCGAGGCGCCGGTCGACCACTACTCGTACCTCAACGGCGCCCCGACCTTCAAGCGGACGATGCTCGACGAGAAGCATCGCCTCGAGCAGGAGGTCTACGACTTTCCCGGGCCGCCGCTCCGCGCGGAGCCGCCGGCGTCCGTGCCCGGTCCCGCAACCGCAGCGGCGCCGGCAGTGGCCGCCGAGACGGACGGAGCCGGAGCGGTATCGGCCGATTCGGCCGCGGACGAGGGGGACGTCCGGGAAGCCGGCCCGGGAAGCAGTCAGCCCGAGGCGGCCAGGATGACCTCGGACGAGATCACGCGGGCCCTCGGCAACCTCGCCGACCTCCGGGACCGCGGCGCCATCACGCCCGAGGAGTTCGAGGCGAAGAAGCAGGAGCTGCTGGGCCGCCTCTGACGGCCGCCCTTCAATCAGGGGCCCACCGCCGCGTCATCGCGAGCCGGTACGATGCCGGCCACATGGATCTCAGTCCCGACAGACTCATCATCGACGTCGCGGTCATCGCGATCATGCTGCTCGTCGCCTTCCCCGTCCACGAATTCGCCCACGCCTATGCCGCCTACCGCCTCGGCGACAGCACGGCGAGGCTCTTCGGTCGCCTGAGCCTCGATCCGATCGTCCACTTCGATCCGGTCGGCGGAACGCTGATGGCGGTGTCCGTCCTGCTCGGCGGGGGAATCGGCTGGGCCAAGCCGACGCCGGTCAACCCCTACAACCTCCGAGGCCAGCACGGCTCGGCGATCGTGTCGGCGGCCGGACCGCTCTCGAACCTCGGGCTCGCGATCATCGGCGGCGTGATCTTCCGCCTCCTCGACCTGAGCGGGCTCCAGGGCGACGCCGTCGAGTTCATCGCGCAGGTCATCTTCCTCTTCGTGCTGATCAACCTCGGCCTGATGGTCTTCAACCTCCTGCCGATCCCGCCGCTCGACGGCTCGAAGGTCCTGTACTCGTTGCTCGATCCGCAGACCGAGCGCCAGGTCCGAGGCTTTCTCGATCAGTACGGCCTGATCGTCCTGCTGGCGGTCGTGCTCCTGCCGATCGTCAACGGTGAGACGATCCTCGGGGCGATCTACCTCAACGTCCTCGAGCCGATCGCGTACCTGCTGATCGGGCGGTGAGTGGCGGGTCGCCGGCCTGGTGGGCCGGGAAGATCAGGCAGGCCGGCCGGCACCTCGTCGCACGTGTTTCGCCAGCCGAGCGAACCGGCCTGGCCGCGTGGTTGACGGCGCCACAGCTCGCGCTGTTCGACTCGATGGACGTGTCCGACCAGCGCCACGGGCTCGACGTCGTGCGCTGGCTCCGGCGCGACGGCATCGAGGATCGGGACGTGCTCGTCGCGGGCCTCCTGCACGATGCGGGCAAGGGCCACACCGGGTTCCTACCGCGGGTCGTCCATGCGCTGGCACAGGCGTACGGGCCCGGGGTCAGGACTGCGGCCGGACGGGTGCCGCGCGCCGCCGCGGCGCCGCTGCGCCGCCTCGAGGTCCACGCGGAGCGATCCGCCGAGCTCGCGGCCGAGGCCGGCTGCAGCGAGCGCACGATCGAGCTCATCCGGCACCAGGACGACATGACCTTCTCGGATCCGGCTGTGGACCGCCTCCATCTCGCCGACGAGGCCAGCTGACGTGATCGAGCTGCGGATCGACACGACAGGCGCAACCGGCCCAGGCGCGACTGCCGGCGCGATCGGGCGCGGGCCGCGGCCCGAGGTCGCCACCCAGGTCAAGCTCGCCGAGTGGGAGGGCCCGCTGGGCCTGCTGCTCTCGCTCATCGAGAGCCGCCGGCTGGATGTCCTCGAGGTGCCATTGGGGAGCCTCGCGGAGGCGTATCTCGATGCCATGGCCGGGATCGAGGTCGATCGGCTGGGGCACATCAGCTCGTTCGTCGCCGTGGCGGCCCAGCTGATCCTCATCAAGAGCCGGGCGATGCTCCCGCGGCCTCAGGTGATCGGGCCGCCCGGCGACATCGACGAGGACGAGCCGGACCCGGAGCGGGCGCTGCGCGAGCGCCTGCTCGTGTACCGGGCCTATCGCGATGCCGGATCGCGGCTGCAGGATGAGGCGCTGGCGCGAGTCGGGATGTTCCGCCGGGAACCGGGAGCGGCGGCCGCGGCGGGTCTCGCGGGAGCGTCGGCGGCGCCCGGACCGCCGCTCGGCGTGTCGCTCCTGACCGATGCCCTGGCCGGACTCGTCCAGATCCTGCCGCCGCCGGAGGCGCCGGCCGAGGTCGTGCTCCGGACCATCACGCTGACCCAGCGCGCGGCGATCATCCGGGCCGCCCTCCGCAACGCGCCGACGATCGTGCTCCAGGACCTGCTCACCGATGTGCGAGATCGCGTCGTCGTCGCGGTGACGTTCCTGGCGATGCTCGAGCTCATGAAGCGGCGCGAGCTCGTCGTGGAGCAGGCCGAGCCGTTCGGTCCGATCGTCGCCCGGCGGATAACCGGCGAGGAGCGAGTCGCCGCCGGCCTCCCGGCCGAGGTGGAGGAGGCGCCGCTCGACGAGAGCCTGGCGTCGTTCGCATGACGGACCTGCGGGGCGAGTCCGGGGTCACGACCGACACAGCGTTCGAGTCGAGCCCCGAGCTGGACGGACCGGCCGAGGCGGGTCCGCCGGGCGAGCTGACCGAGGCGGCGCTCGAGGCGCTGCTGTTCGTGGCCGAGCGCCCCATCAGCCGCCGGGAGATCGCGAATCTCGCGGGCGTGCCACGGGACCTGGTCGACGAGCGCCTGGGCGACCTCGAGGTCAGCCTTCGGGAGCGCGGCCTCCGCCTGCTCGCGACCGGCGATCGGGTGGAGCTCGCCACCGCGCCCGAGGCCGGACCGCTCATTGCCCGCTACCTCGGCGTCGACGCCGTGCGGCTCTCGCCGGCGAGCCTCGAGACCCTCGCGATCGTGGCCTACCGCCAGCCCGTCACGAAGTCGGCCATCGAGCGGATCCGCGGCGTCGACTCGGACTACACCGTCCGCGGCCTGGTCCACCGCCGGCTCGTCGTGGAGCTCGGGCGAGCCGACGCCCCCGGCCGACCGATCCTGTACGGGACCGCGTTCGAGTTCCTCGAGCGCTTCGGCCTCACCTCGCTCGACGACCTCCCGCCGCTCGATGCCGACATCGCCGCCCGCCTCGCCGAGGAGGGCGGTGTGGAAGCCGGGATCACGGACCCGGGCGGGCTCACGGAGGCGGGCTGGGACGAGGCGCCCCCGGCCTGAGCCCATGGCACCCGAGCGAGTCCAGAAGATCCTCGCGGAAGCCGGGGTCGCCTCGCGCCGAGCCAGCGAGCAGCTCATCGCGGCCGGCCGAGTTCGCGTCGAT
>DASUHU010000129.1:0-5365 GCA_036273395.1 Candidatus Limnocylindrales bacterium | reverse complement strand
TCGCGCCAGTCCCTCCAGGAGTCGGTCAACGCCATCTCGTCGGTCGACCGGGAGATCACGCTCTCGCAGACGGACCTCATCGACATCGGCGGCATTCCGGCCTTCGCCGACCTGGCCGAGCTCGACCAGAAGGGCCAGGGCCTGGATCGATCCATGCCGGCGCCGCTCCCGTCGATCGTCGGCGAGCCGATCGCGGTCATCGAGACGCCCAGCGACCGGGCGCTCCAGGGGACGGCAGCCGATGCCGAGATCCGGCTGCGGATCATGGAGGACGTCGATCAGCACATCCGGCTCGTGTCGGGCCGCGCCCCGACCGATCACATCAACTCGGTGCCGGACCCACTCCACGCGAGCGGCCCGGCCGAGTTCCGGGACACGATTCCCCAGTACGAAGCGGAGGTCTCGGCGCCGGCGGCCGAGAAGCTCGGTCTCAAGGCCGGCTCCCAGCTCGTGATCGGCCAGGACACCCAGCTCGACCCCTTGTCGGGCGGGAGCGCGCTGGGAATCCTCGTGACCGGGATCTACGAGGCGACGAGCGCGGACGATCCGTACTGGGTCGAGGACGCGAAGGTCACCTCGTTCGGGCTGCGGGAGTTCTCGGCCAACATCACGTTCGTCCAGTCGACGTTCCTCGTGTCACCGGACCTGTACGGTCCGCTGGCCACGGGGCGCGAGAACCAGGGCGGCAGCTCAGGCGGGCTCACGATCGGCGCACCCGCCCTGCGGCTCTCGTGGCGTTTCGCGGCCGACCCGAGCAGGGTCGGGCCGGACAACCTCACAACCGTCGTCGCGGCCCTTCGCCGCCTGCAGACGCTCTACCCGTCCGTGGCCCGCGAACCGAGCGACGTGACGATGACCTCGAGCCTGCTCCGATCGCTGGCCGCGCTCCAGGGGCCGTGGGATGCCGCGGCCAGCCTGCTGGTCGTCGCCGCGATCGGTGCCGCGGCCGTGGCGCTGGGCAGCCTGCTGCTCGTGGTGGCGCTCACAGCCGAGGACCGGCGCCGCGTCCTGCTCATCCAGCGCGAGCGCGGCGCATCGGCCCCGCAGGCGGTCGCCGGCTCGCTCGTCGAGGCGCTCCTCGTCGCCGTCCCGGCCGCGGCGGTCGGGACATGGATTGCGATCTCGGTGCTGCCAGGCGCCGACGATGGGACCTCGATCCTGATCGGGGCGGCCGTCGCCCTGGCGACGGTCGCGCTGTCGCTGGGCGTGGTCCTCGGCGCGATCGTGGGCCCGCCCCGGCTGCCGACCCGGGCTCGTGCCGTCATCGGGAGCGTCCGGATCCGGCGGCTGGTCTTCGACGTCGTGATCGTCGGTGTCGCGCTCGCGGCCGCCGCGGCACTCCGCCAGCGCGGTCTGCAGCCGTCGGGAGCCGCGGGCTCGGCGGCGAGCGGGATCGCCGTGACTGCGCCCGCAGGCGGCGGGACGACCGACCCGCTCCTCGCGGCCGCGCCGGTCCTCGTCGGAATCGCTGCAGCGGTCGTGGCCATCCGCGTGGCGCCCGTCCCTCTCGCGGGCCTGGCCTGGCTGGCCGCGCGGCTCCGCGGTCTCGCGCCGGTCCTCGCCTCGCGGCGCGCGGCCCGCGACGCCGGCGCGGGCCGGGTCCTGCTCATCGTCCTTGCGATCGCCACGCTCGGTGCCTTCGCCTCGGCGACGATCGTCGAGCTGTCTGCGACGGCCGAGCTCCAGTCGTGGCAGGACGTCGGGGCCGCCTACCGGATCGATGCGTCCCGCGACGAGCTCGGCGGCGGCACGTTCTTCCCGCCCGGGCTCGATCCGGCCTCGCTGCCCGGCGTCACGACCGGCGTGAGCGCGCACCTCGGCCCGTACACGCTCTCGACCGGTGGCCAGCGGGAGCTCGTCGCCCTCGATATCGCCGCCTACAGCCGGATGCTCTCGAGCGGGCCGGCCGCGCTCACGCTCCCTCCGGAACTCCTGGCGCCGGGAGAGCCGGCCAGCGGAACGGCCGCGGCGCCCCTGCCGGCCCTCGTCTCGAGCGCGACCGCCGGCCCGTTTCCAACCGGCAAGGTGGGCTCCACGTTCCAGCTGACCCTCGATTCGCAGCTCATCACGTTCCGGGTCGCGGCGATCGCCGACAGCTTCCCCGGCCTGCCGGTCGGCCAGCCGTTCGTCGTGGCGTCGTGGCCCCAGATCGACGCCGCCGCGCCGAACCGCCTCCAGACGGTGACCACCCTGTTCGTGGACGCGCCGCCCGGCCATGCCGCGGCCCTGAGCGCCGGGGCCCAGGCCGCCGAGCCCGACGCCGTGGTCATCGATCGGGCCGCCGAGGCGGCCACGCTCGGCGGCCAGGGCGTCGTCCGTGTCGTGGAGAGCGGCGTCCTCGCGCTGGCCGGGATCGCGCTCCTGTATGCCGCGCTCGCGATCGTCTCGGCCTTCGTGCTGACCGCGGCATCGCGGGCGGACGAGGCGGCCCACCTCGCCACGCTCGGCCTGTCGGACACGCAGTCGTGGTCGATGCTCGTGGTCGAGTTCGGCCCACCGGTTGTGCTGGCCGTGGTCGCCGGCGCGGCGCTCGGGCTTGGCCTGTTCGCGTTCCTGGCGCCCGGCCTCGGCCTGACCACGATCGTGGGGGCGCTCCAGGCGGCGCCGCCCGGGCTGGACGCCGGCCAGATCGAGTTGCTCGGCGTGCTGATCGCGGGCATCCTTGGCCTCGGTGTCGTGCTGGGCGCTCCGGCCCAGCGGCGCGCGGCCTGGGCGTCCGTCCGACGGGGGCTCCCGTGACCGTCGAGCCAGGGGAGGACCGGACGCCCGTGA
Source organism: Candidatus Limnocylindrales bacterium (assembly GCA_036273395.1). Lineage (GTDB taxonomy): Bacteria > Chloroflexota > Limnocylindria > Limnocylindrales > CSP1-4 > UBA5189. The sequence goes on along the minus strand of DASUHU010000129.1, from coordinate 2,593 downwards.
TCGAGGAGATCCTGACCCCGCCGAAACCGGGCGACGGCCGGACGGCCGGCGCGCCCGGCTCCGCCGACCGTGGTGTCCTTCGCTCGGCGAAGCCCGGGAAGACCGGCCGCCGGGGACGTGCCGTTGCGACCATCCCGGCAGGTCCCGTCATCACCTGCGACAACCTCGTCCGGATCTACAAGGTCGCGGATCTCGAGGTCGTCGCCCTCCAGGGCCTCGACCTGATCGTCGAACCGGGCGAGATGATCGCGATCGTCGGCGCGTCGGGCAGCGGCAAGTCGACGCTCCTCAACATCCTCGGCGGGCTCGATACCCCGACCGCCGGCCGGGCCGTCGTCGCCGGCTACGACCTCGGCCGGATGGGCCGCCGGGCCAGGACGCGCTACCGGCGCGAGGTCGTCGGGGTGATCTGGCAGCAGACCGGCCAGAACCTCCTGCCGTACCTCAGCGCGGTCGAGAACGTCGAGCTGCCGATGGCCCTCGCCGGTCGGGGCGAGCGGCGCGCCCGGGCCAACGCCCTGCTCGAGCTGGTGGGGCTCGCCGATCGCGCGAGGCATCGGCCCGAGACGCTCTCGGGCGGCGAGCAGCAGCGCGTCGCGATCGCCGTCGCGCTCGCGAACGGACCCGCGGTCCTGCTCGCCGACGAGCCGACGGGCGAGCTCGACAGCGTGACGTCGGGCGAGATCTTCGAGGTCCTCCGGCGGGTCAATGCCGAGATCGGGACGACGGTCGTCATCGTCACCCACGACGCGCTCGTGTCGGAGCACGTCGCCCGGACCGTCGCGATCCGCGACGGTCGGACGAGCAGCGTCGTGCTCCGCCGGACCGAGCAGGCCCACGACGGCGAGCACCGGATCATCTCCGAGGAGTTCGCGGTCCTCGACCGGGCCGGCCGGCTCCAGCTCCCGCGGGCCCACCTCGATGCGCTCGGGCTTGCGGACCGGGTCCGGCTCGTGCTCGAGGACGACCACGTCGAGATCTGGCCGGCGGGGGACCGACCGAAGTGACCATCGACACCGCCTCGATGCGGCCAATCGGGGACGGGCCGGGCACCACCGCGCCGGGCGTGAACGTGATGGTCCGGGCCGAGGGCGTGACCCGCGACTACGACGGCGGGCACGGGCGGCCCATCGTCCACGCCCTCCGGGGCGTGAATCTGCACGCCTCGCCGGGTGAGCTGCTCTGCGTCCGCGGCCGCTCGGGCAGCGGCAAGACGACCCTCCTCAACCTCCTCGGGGGTCTCGATCGGCCGACCGCGGGCCGGATCTGGATGGATGGCCGCGAGGTCACCGCGATGTCGGAGCGCGATCTCGTCCGGCTGCATCGCGGCACCGTTGCCTACATCTTCCAGACGTTCGGGCTGCTGCCGATCCTGAGCGCGGCCGAGAACGTCGAGGTCCCGCTCCGGCTCGTCGGGACGCCTGCCCGTCAGCGCGACGCGCGGGTCATGGAGGTCCTGGGGCTCGTCGGGCTGGCGCCCCGGGCCGGCCATCGCCCCCACGAGCTCTCGGGTGGCGAGCAGCAGCGGGTCGCGGTCGCCCGCGCCCTCGCGAACCGGCCCAAGGTCCTCCTGGCCGACGAGCCGACGGGCCAGCTCGACTCGGACACCGGCCGCTCGATCATGCGGGTCCTGCAGTCGGTCGCCCACGTCGAGGGCGTGACGACGCTCGTCGCGACCCACGACCCGATGATGCTCGAGCTCGCGGACCGCGTCCTCGAGCTTCGCGACGGCGTCCTGACCGAGGCCGGTGCCTAGGCCGCGCCGACGACCCCGATGAAGGTGCTGATCAGGTAGCCCGCGAGCGCGGCCCCGAGCCCGATCAGCAGCATCTGGATCCCGCTCCGGCGCCAGTCGCCGATCAGCGAGATCGCGGCGTAGGCCCCGACCGAGAACAGGACGACCGCGCTGAGCACGAAGGCCGCGATCAGCGCGGCGGTCCGGTCGAGCACGAAGAACGGCGCGAGCGGGATGAGGTGGCCGATGAGCGTCGCGATCGTGATGACGACCGATGTCCGCAGGATGTCCGCCGTCTCGACCGGCTGGAGGTGGAGCTCCTCGTCCATCATCGTCTCGACCCACCGATCGCGGTTCGCGACGATCGTCTCGACGACCCGGTCGAGCAGGTCTCCGGTGAAGCCCTTCGAGGCGTAGATCTCGCGGACCTCGGCCCGCTCGATCTCGGGCTCCGTCGCGACCTCGCGCCGCTCCCGCTCGCGCTCGGCCTCGTAGAAGTCGCGCTCCGAGACGCTCGAGGTGTACCCGACCGCGCCCATCGAGATCGACTCGGTGATCGCCGCGGCGATGCCCGTGACGATCAGGACGGTCGTCGAGCCGTTCGCGGCGATGACCCCGAGGATGATGCCGAGGATGTTCACGAGCCCGTCCTGGCCGCCCAGGATCACGTCGCGCAGCCAGTTCCCGCGTCGATGCGGCTCGCGGTGGCCCTGCCGCGGGACCGGGCCGGACGGGGGCGGGGAGGATCGCGCTACGGGCCCGCCGGCGCCGACCGCGCGCCCCAGCCGTGACTGGGCCCGGCGATCCGGGCTCGGGGCCTGCGTGCTCATCGCCGCTGACGGTAGCGGGTGCGCGCTG
>DASUHU010000128.1:0-18503 GCA_036273395.1 Candidatus Limnocylindrales bacterium | reverse complement strand
GGATCGAGCCGCCGGCGTGCGAGAGGTCCCACAGCACGAGCGCGCCGGCGTCACGGGCCAGCGCCGTCACGGCGGCGATGTCGACGATCGCCGCGGACCGGTAGTTCACCGCCGAGAGCACGACGAGTGCCACGCGCTCGTCGAGGGCAGCGGCGATGTCCTCGGCCGAGAGGCCCTCGACCGGATGGCCCTCGAGCCAGCGGATCTCGAGGTCCCGCTCCCGTGCCAACCCCTCGACGACGTACCGATCGGTCGGGAACTCCGATCGCTCGATGACGACCGTCCGTCGGCCTGGACGCGCGTCCAGCGCCGCGCTCGCCAGCCGGTACAGGTTGACCGTCGTCGAGTCGGCGACGACGACCTCATCCGGGTCCGCGCCGAGCACGCCCGCGGCGATCCGATCCCCGACCCGGAGCGGCAGCTCGAGCCAGCCATCGTCGCTCGAGGTCCAGCCGCGGATGAGCGCGTTCGACCACCGCTCTCCCAGCGCGCGGACCGCCTCGAGGGCCGCGATCGGAGGACGCCCGAGCGAGTTGCCGTCGAAGTAGACGACGTGCGGATCCGGGATCGCGAACCGAGTCCGGAAGGCCGCGAGCGGATCCGCCGCGTCCAGGGCTCGCGCCCGGGCGAGTTGATCGGTCGCTGTGCGCGGCGCCATCCTCGGCGAGTCTATGGGTGTCGCGGCGGCCGGTGGTACGCTCCGCCGGCCCGTGACCAGCATCGTCGACGCGCCCGAGTACCTGTTCACCTCCGAGTCCGTGACCGAGGGTCACCCCGACAAGATGTGCGACCAGGTCAGTGACGCGATCCTCGACTCGATCATCCGCGAGGACCCCGACGCCCGGGTCGCCTGCGAGACCGCGACCACCACCGGCCTGGTCGTGGTGCTCGGCGAGATCAGCACCTCGACCTATGTCGACTTCCAGGCGGTCGTGCGGGATACGGTCCGGGAGATCGGCTACACGCGCGCCGACTACGGCTTCGACTACCAGACCTGCGGCACGCTCATCTCGATCAAGGAGCAATCCCCGGACATCGCGATGGGCGTCGACGCGGCGCTCGAGGTCAGGGGCGAGAAGGTCGACGTCGAGGAGCTCGGTGCCGGCGATCAGGGGATGATGTTCGGGTTCGCCTGTCGCGAGACGCCCGAGCTCATGCCGCTGCCGATCGCGCTCGCGCATCGGATGGCCCGTCGCCTGGCCGAGGCACGACGGTCCGGCCAGCTGCCGTACCTGCGCCCGGACGGCAAGACCCAGGTCACGGTCGGCTATGAGCGGGGCCGGCCGGTCGCGGTGAAGACCGTGGTCGTGGCCGCCCAGCACGATCCCGATGTTCGCCTCGAGCGACTCCAGGACGATCTCATCGAGGCCGTGGTCCTGCCGTCCATCCCGCGGGACCTGCGCGATGCCGATCCGGTCATGCACGTCAACCCGACGGGGCGCTTCGTGACCGGCGGGCCGATGGGCGACGCCGGCCTGACGGGTCGAAAGATCATCGTCGACTCGTACGGCGGCATGGCCCGGCATGGCGGCGGCTGCTTCTCCGGCAAGGATCCGACGAAGGTCGACCGATCGGGGGCCTATGCCGCCCGGTGGGTCGCGAAGAACATCGTCGCCGCGGGCCTCGCCGACCGGTTCGAGCTCGAGGTCGCGTACGCAATCGGGATCGCCCGGCCGCTGTCGCTCTCGATCGAGACGTTCGGGACGGGGCGCGTCCCCGATGAGCGGATCCTGGAGCTCATCGGGCGCCACTTCGACCTCCGACCCGCCGCGATCATCACGGCCCTGGATCTCCGGCGGCCCATCTACCGACAGACCGCGGCCTACGGTCACTTTGGCCGGCCCGACCTCGACCTGCCCTGGGAGCGGACGGACAAGGCCGCCCAGCTGGCCGCGGACGCCGGCATCACGCCGCCCGAGCAGCCGGCTCTCGCCTCGGCCTGACCTCGCCGCGGCCTGACCTCGCCACGGCCTGGCTCGCGCCGGCGCGCGCTCGGCATGCCGCTGCGAGGCCCCCGGGGGGGCCCGCCCGGTAGGATGGCGTGGTGTATGCGGTCATCCTCGCGGGTGGCGGCGGGACGCGGCTCTGGCCGCTCAGCCGGCCCGAGACGCCGAAGCCGTTCCTGCCCCTCCTTGGCGACGAGTCGCTGCTCCAGCTGACGGTCGACCGCCTCGTCGACCGGCCCGCGGAGCTGCCGCTCACCCCGGCCGATGTCACCGTCGTGACCGATCGGCGCTACGCGGGCCTGGTTCGCGATCAGCTCAAGGGCGTCCACGTCCTCGCGGAGCCCGCCGGCCGGAACACCGCGGCCGCCGTTGCCCTGGCGACGCTGGCCATCGAGCGTGATCCCGACGACGTGATGATCGTGCTCCCGGCGGACCAGGTCATCGCGCCCGACCGGGCGGGGGCGTTCCGGAGCGTCCTCCGCGACGCCGCGAGGGAGCTCGCCACCGGTGCGTTCGACATCGAGTCGCCGCTCGTGACCCTCGGCGTCGAGGCCACCCGCCCCGCGACCGAGTACGGCTATCTCGTTCCGGACGATGCCCACGCCCAAGGACCGGCGACCGGCCACCGCCTGCCCGCGTACCGCCTCCGAGCGTTCGAGGAGAAGCCCAGCTCCGAACGGGCGACGCAGCTCCGGAACGACCCGGGCACCGCCTGGAACGCGGGGATCTTCCTGTGGCGCCGCCGGGCTATCCAAGCCGCGCTCTCGAAGTACACCGGGCTCGTCACGTTGTTCGGGCCGGTCATCGGCAGCGAGAGCGGCCTCCTGTCCGCCTACGACCGCGCGATGCCGCTGTCGATCGACCGAGCCGTCATGGAAAGCGCCGCGAGCGACCACCACGTCGTGATGGGCACGATGGCCGTCGGCTGGAATGACCTCGGGAGCTGGACGCAGCTGCTGGCCGAGATCGGCGCCGGCGGCGAGGGCCGGGTCGTGCAGCCGAACGAGGCCGCGGCGGCTGGGGCCGACGACCTGGTGATCGAGCGAGCTTCCGGAAAGCTGACGCTGACCACCGGACCAGCGCCGATCGCGGGCCCCGGTCCCTCGGCGCTCCTCAGCGGTGCGGCATCATGGCGGCCGCAGGTGGACGCCCTCGTCGAGCGAGTGGCCGCATGGGAGGACCGCCAGTGACCCTCGCTCCCGACCCCGCCCGGCCGTCGATCGTCTTCGGCACGGACGGCTGGCGCGCCCGCATCGCGGACGACTTCACGTTCGAGAACGTCCGGCGCTGCGCCGCCGGCGTGGCGAAGTACGTGATCGGACGCGGCGAGCAGGCCAAGGGCGTCGTCATCGCCTACGACCGGCGCTTCGCCTCGGAGTTCTTCGCCGCCGCAGCCGCGGAGATCCTCCTCGCCCGGGACATTCCCGTTGCGTATGCGAGCCATGCCGTCCCGACCCAGATGAGCTCATACGAGGTCGTCGAGCGGAGCGCCTCGGCGGGCATCGTCATCACCGCCAGCCACAACCCCTGGACCGACAACGGCTTCAAGGTCAAGGCTCCAACCGGCTCGGCTGGCGGGCCCGAGATGCTCTCGGTCATCGAGGCCGCGATCGCGGAGGACGCCCCGATCGAGCGGCGGCCCTTTGCCGACGCCGAGGCCGCGGGCCTCGTCGAGCGGTACGACCCCTACGAGGGCTACGAGCGCTACGTCCGCCGGACGGTGGACCTGGACCGGCTCAAGGCCGCCGACATCGGCCTGCTCGTGGAGCCGCTCTGGGGGGCCGGCGCGGGCTGGCTGTCCCGGCTGCTCGGTGGCGGACGGCTCCGGGTCACCGAGATCCACCAGGAGCGGAACCCATACTTCGGGGGCGTGAACCCGGAGCCGATCCGGCCCAACGTCGACGAGGCCCTGGGCATGCTGTCGCGCGGCGGCTACGACCTCGGGCTGCTGCTCGACGGTGACGCGGACCGGGCCGGCGCCGCCGACGAGCAGGGCACGTTCATTCACCAGCTCGAGGTGACCGGCCTGCTCATGTACTACCTGGCCGAGCACCTCGGCAAGCGCGACCCGGTGGTCATTTCGGTGAACAACACCTCGATGGCCGCGCGGCTTGGGGAGCACTACGGGATCACGGCCTACGAGAGCCCGGTGGGCTACAAGTACATCGGGCCGAAGATGATCGAAACGGGCGCGATGATGGGCGCCGAGGAATCCGGCGGCTACGGCTTCGGGATGCACCTGCCCGAGCGCGATGGGATCTACGCCGACCTGCTGCTGCTCGACCTGTTCCTCCGGGAGAAGGATCGCGGCGTGTGGCCCGTGTCGAAGGCGGTGGCGAAGTTCCACGAGCTGGCGGGTCCGTCCTTCTATCGCCGGATCGACGTGCATGTCGATCGGGCGACCTACGGAGACACGAAGCGCCGCCTCCTCGAGGACCTCGGCGACCACCCGCCCACGACGCTCGCCGGCCAGCCGGTCTCCCGCACGGAGCCGCTCTCGACGAACGACGGGTACAAGTTCTTCACCGGCGATGGCTCCTGGCTCCTCATCCGGACCTCGGGCACGGAGCCGCTCGTCCGGGTCTACACCGAGGCGTCCACCCCGGACCTGCGCGAGGCCCTCCTGGCCGAAGGGGAGGACCTCGTCCGTGGCTGACGACCCCGCCGCGATCCGGCCGCCCGACACCGCTCCCGAGCCGACCGCGGCGGCGGCCGCGGCCGACTGGATCGCGCCGCCGCCACCCGCGGCCGAGCTGCCCCGGACGATCCCGAAGCCGTGGGGCAGCGAGCTCATCTGGGCCTGGACGACTCGCTATGTCGGGAAGGTCCTGACGATCGAGACCGGCAAGCGGCTCTCGCTCCAGTACCACGAGCGCAAGGACGAGTGGATCCTCGTCCTGGACGGCCGGCTGCTCCTGTCGCTGGCCGATGAGCAGGGGGTCGTCCACGACCGCGAGCTCGGGCCCGGCGACACCGCCCACGTTCCCGTCGGCCACGTCCACCGCTACGAGGCCCGCCAGACCTGCCGGCTCATGGAGGTCTCGACCCCGGAGCTGGAGGACGTCGTCCGGCTCCAGGACGACTTCGGGCGGGAGGGAACGTCCGCTCCCTGACGGCGCTGTCGGGGAGGTCCGTGATTCGTTGATGACCGGCGACCCGACCCGGTGTAGGGTAGGTCCAGCGACCGCCTCGCCCGGTCGGATGGTGCAGGACCGGACGGCGGACGCCGATGCCCCACCTCGGGGCCGGAGGGTCTGGCCAGATGCACAGCTCCCTGATCGGCAAGGTCGAGAAGGCGAACCGCTACGCCCGTGAGCTCGATCGGATCTCGATCGATCGGATGAGCCTCACGTTCCGCGGCGACAACGACACGCACCATGTCAGCCTCGACGCCGGTCAGTGGCACTGCACCTGCCACTACTTCGAGTCGTGGAACGTCTGCGTCCACCTCCTGACCCTCCAGAAGGTGTTCGGCGCGATGCTGCCCGACGACGCCCAGGTCTCGATCTACACCGCGAGCCAGGCCACGGCGACCGCCTGAGCCCGGGCCCGTCGGGGCCCGAGCTCAGGGGACCGGCCGCGAATCGGCGTGGCCGGCGGGGACGGCCGGTCACGACACCCGGTCGAGCGACGTCGGGCAGCGGGTGACGCAGCCCGAGACCGTGACGGTCACCGTGGAGGACGTCGAACCGTTGACGCCCTCGCCCGCGGGAGTCGAGAAGACGGCGCGCCAGTCGTCGCTGGTATAGACCGGCCACGACGCCGTATAGGCGCCGTCGGTCGTGGTGCTCGGGGTCATCGTCACCATCGTCGCCCACGACCCGCCGGAGGGCCGGTGCTGGAGGAGGACCGTGCGACGACTCAGGGGGTCGCCCGAGAGGGCCCGCGCGTTGACGGAGTCGACGGCGACCTTGAGCCGCGCGCTGAAGCTGACCGACTGCCCACCGAGGGCCGCCGTCGTGGACGGCGTGAGGGTCAACGACGTCCCGAGGTCGAGACAGGTCGAGACCGGGGTGGATGCGGCGAGGAGCGCGTACTCGAGCTGGAGCCGGGCGACGTCGCAAACCCCGAAGCCGTGGCGGTTGTAGCCCGTCGCGGGCTTCTGCCGGGAGAAGGCCTGGACGACCGCGTCCGTGTAGTCGCTCTCGTCCGAGTAGTTCGCGTGGTGCCCGAGGATCTCGAGGTGCCCGAGCTCGTCGAGCATGACGTTCTCGGCGTCGAAGCAGCCGTCCACGGCGGGTGAGGACGCCTGGCACCAATGGAGGGTGCCCCAGTCGAAGACCCAGCCCTGGGCTCGGAACCACATCCCGGCGAACGAGCTCGGAACGCCGGTGCGGTCGACGCAGGCGATCGCGTAGCTGACGCAGGGCATGACGCCGTAGCTGATCGTGCTCGGAGCGCTCGACGACCGGACGAACGTCGCGGCCCGGGAGGCCTTGCTCTCGCCCACGTCGCCAGCCCCCGCGTCGAGGGCCGGGACCATCCACGAGGGCGGGGTGAGGCCACTGGCCCAGCGATAGCCGACGACCTGGTTGGCATTCCAGGTGCCGGTCCCGAACAGGGGATCGGGCCCATGGGCCAGGACGACAGAGGGTTGGAGGCTCGAGGCCAGGAGCGCTCCGGCGGCGATGGCCAGGAGGCGGCGATGGAAGCGGCGCGGGGCGGCTCGGCGTGTCACGGGAGCACCTCCCCGCCGGCGGTCACGTGGATGAGGCGGGTTGCACCGGCGGCGGTGCCGACCGCGATGCCGCTCGCGTCGACCTCGACGCCCTGGCTCTGCGCCGCCGCATTTCCGAGCGGACGTTCGCCGGCGCGGAGCCCATGCAGGGTCACGCTCGCGAGGGACGCCGGGTCAAGGGCGAGCGTCCGCTCGCCGTCCTCGTTCGACTCGGTGACGACGAGCAGCCGAGCGTCGCCGGTCAGCGCCGCCGCCGACGCGTCCCCGATGAGGGTCCTGGCTTCGGTACCGCCGACCGGATCCCAGGCCAGGACGGGGCAGGGGAATCCGTCGCACGCCGCCCAGGTCACGAGCAACCCGCCCGAGAACCCGATCATCGGGCCCTGCTCGGAGCCGCGGATGACGCGCGGCGCCGACGTCGACGCACCGAGGTCCACGATCCGGGTCAGGCACTGCAGGTCCAGGCAGGACTGCACGGCGAGGTGCTGCCCAGCGGCATCGAGACCGAGGTCCGTCGCCCAGACTCGCCCGAGGCCGAGCGCAGCGGGCAGCGGCTCCACCACTCGCCGAGCGGACGTCTCCCCGGGCCCGACCCGCCAGACCCCCAGGTCGCTCCGATCCGCTCGGGCGACGAGGTGCAGCAGGACGGATCCGTCGGCGGGGTCGAGGATCGCCCGGCGGACGACGTCGGTCGAGGTGTAGACGGTGATGGCGCAGTGGCCTGCCGTGGCGACGAGATCGATGCGAGAGCTCGTGCCGTCGTCGTCGACCATCGTCACGATGCCCTCGGTTGGGCCGGTCGCGGCGCTCCCAGCGCCGAGGTCGGCGGTCCCCGAGCCGACCCCGTTCCGGCCGACGGTGAGCCGCTGTCCGATGAGCGTCCCGGCGGCGTCGAGTCGCGGCTCGAGCCGGAAGAACGTCCCGGGTCGGGCCGCCACGCCGGTGCCCGTGGGTGGCCGCGCGGCGCAGGTGCCGATGGCGGCACGGCCGCCGCCCTGGCTGGCCGCGGCGGGCGGCAGCCATCTCGTGACCGCGACCAGCCCGGCTGCCCACAGGAGCAGCAGGCCGCCGATCGCCAATGCGTGAAACCGAGCCGACATCCAGGACCTCCGCGGCGGGCTATTCGCCGGCGGCTGGGGGGCGCAGGCGGAGGATCGCAGGGCTCGCTCATCCGCGGCTTATCAGCGGTCCGGCAGCGGGCGCCGTGCTACGCTCCCGGCGTTCATCGAACGCGCTGCGCGATCGCGAAGCCGGTGGAAGTCCGGCACAGTCCCGCTACGGTGACCCGGCCCTCGAGGCCTGGAAGTCCGGTCGCCGATCCGCAGTGGTTGCTCGACCTTCGAGAGAAAGGGAGACACCGCATGCGGCTCACCGGCTGAGCAGCCCTTTCCCGACTCGTTCCGCGGCGTGCCTCCGTGCCCGCCGCCCAGCCCGATTGGTGGGAGAGCATGGCTGCCCCTCGTCCCGTGCGAGCCCGCGGGCTCGTCGCCTCGCTCGTCGTGTCCCTCGTCCTGGCCGCGTGCAGCGGCGCGACGCCGTCGTCGTCGCCCGCATCCGGCGCCCCGCCTGGTCCCGCCGCGTCGGCGACGACCGTCCCGAGCGTCCTTCCGAGTCCCTCGCCCGTCGCATTCCCCCTCACCGTCACCGACGATGAAGGCACCGCGGTCACGATCCCGTCGCTGCCCAGCAGGATCGTGTCGCTGACCCCGGCGACCACCGAGCTGCTGTTCGCGCTCGGACTCGGGCCCGAGCAGGTCGGCCGCACCGACTCGGACGACTACCCCGCGGCGGCGAAGGCCGTGCCGGTCGTCGCCACGTTCAGCGGCGTCGACGACGAGAAGATCGTCGCCTCCGGCGCGAACCTCGTGCTGGCCGGCGGCAACGGCTTCAACCCCCCGGCCGACATCGCCAAGCTCCGGTCCCTCGGCATCCCGGTCCTCGTCCTGTACGCCAGGGACGTCCAGGGCGTCTTCGACGACATCCGGCTCGTCGGGCAGGCGACCGGTGCGGCCGGACCGGCCGATCAGCTGGCCGCGTCGATGGCCCAGCAGTTCGACGCGATCAAGACGGCGACCTCGGGCGTCGCCCACCCCCCGGTGTTCTACGAGATCGACGCAACCTCGACGATCTACACCGCGGCCGATCAGTCCTTCCTGGCCGAGATGATCAGTGACGCCGGTGGCACCCCGGTCACGACGGGCTCGACGACCGACTTCTCGATCCCGCTCGAGAAGCTCGTGGCGGCGAATCCCCAGATGATCCTGCTCGGCGATGCGGCCTACGGCACGACCGTCGACCAGGTCAAGGCGAGGTCGGGCTGGAAGACGATCTCGGCGGTCCAGTCCGGCTCGATCTACCCGGTCGATGATGTCGTGATCACCCGGCCGGGCCCGCGGCTCGTCCAGGGCCTGCTGGACCTCGTGAGCGTGATTCATCCGGAGCTCGGGCTCTCGCCCAGCTCCGAGCCGTCGCTCGCACCCACGGCGTCGTAGCCGGTGTCCGACCAGCGCCCGCGACCGCTCCTCGCTCCTGCGGCGGCGGTCGCGGGCGCCCTCGACCGCGCGACCTCGAGCCCGGGGCCGGCTGGCCGGGCCCTCCTCCGGCGTCGCGTGCTGCGCCGGCCGGCCGTGCTCGCGATCGCCGGCATCGTCCTGCTCCTGATCGCGCTCGTCCTGGGCGTCGCCCTCGGGACCGTCGGGGTGCCGCTCGGCGACACCGTGGCGATCCTCGGCCATCGGCTCCTGGGCCTCGGCGGCCCGATCACCTGGACCCCGGCCGAGGAGGCGATCGTCATGGAGATCCGGCTGCCCCGGGTCCTGACGGCCATGACCGTCGGCGTCGGGCTGTCCGTGGCCGGGGTCACGTTCCAGGGCCTGCTCCGGAACCCGCTGGCGGATCCGTACGTGCTCGGGACCGCGTCAGGCGCCGCGCTCGGTGCGGCGGTCGCGGTGCTGATTCCGGTTCGGACCCTGATCCTCGAATTCGGCCTGCTCAACGTCCTCGCGTTCGCGGGCGCGCTCGCGGCGGTCACCGTCGTGTACCGCCTCGCGCGGATGGGCGGCGGCGGCCAGACGACGAGCCTCCTCCTGACCGGCTACGCGGTCGGCTCGCTCCTCGCGGCCGGGCTCGCGATGGCGATGTACCTGTCGGGTGCCGGCCTGCGCGAGATCTTCGCGTACCTCCTGGGTGGCTTCGATGCGGCGACCTGGTCGCGGCTGGCCGCCGCCGCGCCCCTCATCGGCGTCTCCTCGGTCCTCATCGCGCTCCGGGTCCGCTCGCTCAACGGCCTGCTGCTCGGCGAGGAGGCCGCGGAGCACCTCGGCGTGGACGTGAAGCGGGAGCGCGCGATCCTGCTCGGCCTCGCATCCCTGGCCACCGCGGCCGCGGTCTCGATCTCCGGTCTCGTCGGCTTCGTCGGGCTCGTCGCGCCGCACGTCGTCCGGCTGGCGGTCGGCCCGAACGCCCGGCTCGTGCTGCCGCTCGCGGCGCTCTACGGCGCCAGCCTGATGGCCGGCTCGGACCTCGTGGCCCGGCTCCTCGGCGAGGTGCCCGTGGGGGTGATCACCGCGGTCATCGGCGCGCCATTCTTCCTGTTCCTGCTGCGCCGGACCCGGGCCGGCTACGAGCTGTGATCGGCCGGCGGCTGTGAGCCTGATCCGGCTCGACCGCGTCACCGTCGCCTATCGCGGCCGGCCCGCCATCCGCGACGTCAACCTCGTGATCGACGAGGCCGAACGGGTCGCGCTGATCGGCCCGAACGGCGCCGGCAAGTCGACCCTGCTTCGCGCGATCGGCGGCCTCGTCGAGCCGGCGGCCGGCTCCGTCGAGCTCGGCGCCGCGCCCGTCGGGCGCCTGGACCGGCTCGCGATCGCCCGACGCCTCGCGGTCGTGCCGCAGCTCGCGGCGCTGCCGTTCTCGGCCACGGTCGAGCAGGTCGTGGCCCTCGGGCGGCTGCCCCACGAGCATCCCGTCCGGGGCCTCCGGCCGGCCGATCGATCGGCGGTGGCCGAGGCGATCGAGCGGGTTGGCGTCGGTCACCTGATCGGCCGCGACGCGCGGGAGCTGTCCCTGGGCGAGCGCCAGCTCGTGCTGCTCGCGATGGCCGTGGCGCAGGAGGCACCGCTGCTCGTGCTTGACGAGCCGACGGTCCACCTCGACCTGCGCCACCAGGTCGAGGTCATGACACTCCTCGAGGACCTCAACGCCGCGCGCGGGACCACGGTCCTCGCGGTCCTCCACGACGTGGCCCTCGCCGCCCACTTCTTCCCCCGCCTCGTGCTGCTCGATCACGGCGCGATCGTGGCCGATGGCCCGCCCGCGGAGGTCCTCACGCCCGACCGGATCCGCGAGGTGTTCGGGGTCGATCCGGCGCTCGTCCGGGTCGGCGAGGCGACCGCCTAGCCCAGACCCTCCTCGGCGGCCGCCACCGCCGCGGTCGGCCGCCGGAACCGGAAGTAGGCCCACGTCCCGAGCGACAGCGCCCCGAAGCCAGCGAACACGCCGAACGCGGCGAGGAACGCCTCGGGCGTGAGGTGCGACAGGTAGCCCGCATCGGGCCCGAGCAGCAGCTGCGCGAAGGCGAAGACGCTGACGCCGAAGGTCACCGCCCAGGCGAGGCGGTTGAAGCGATAGACCGCATAGCCGGGGAGGAATCGGAGCGGCAGCAGGCCGAACGCGGTCGCCTCCATGCCGAGCACGAGGATCGCCGCGAGCGCGGTCTCGCCGGCAATCCCGAGGAGATCGTCCGCCGGCAGGTCAAGGAGGCGAATCCCGGCCAGGCCCAGGCCGGCGGCGACGGCCGCGGCGAGCGTCCACAGCGAGCCGAGGAGCGTCTCGCGGCCCTCCTCCCGGGGCGGCACCTCGGCGCTGTAGAGCACGCCCAGCACGATCCCGTAGAGATATCCCGGCCGGAGGTCGGCGGCTCGGGACACGATCACGAACAGGACCGCGACCGCGAGGGCCCACGGCAGCGGCGTGAGCCGGCCGAGCTCACCGGTCCGGCGGCGGTGGGCAAGCATCGGCGGCAGCTTGAAGCTCAGGAGCACGACTCCGAGCGCGACGAGGAATCCGGCGAGCTCGGCCGCCGACTCGAGGTCGAAGCCGAAGTGAGGATCGACGAGCGCGCTGACGAGCGCCGTCAGCACGACATAGACCGCGATCGTCAGCCGCGGGTGCGTCGCGGTCACCCCAGCTGGCCGCCCGAGATGCCACCGCCGGGCCCAGCCCGCGATCACCTCGCGGTTCGCCTCGACGGTGTCGTTGAACAGCTCGGCCGGGAAGCCCATGAGCAGCAGCAGGACGAGCGCGAGCAGCGTGCTCCCGGCCACGGTGTCGGTATCGAGATCGATGTCGGTGAGGGCCTCGACCGACCCCGCGAACGTCGGGCCATGGCCGGAGCCCGGCGGGACCCCGGGAAGACCTGGCGAGGGGCTCGCCGGGAGGGATGGGCCGACGGCGGCAGCGCCGGGCGATGTCGTGGGCAGGGGCAGCGGCGAGCCGCTCGCCTGCGCCGTCGCGGCGGGTGAGGGGCTGGGCGACGCGGACGGCGACGGGCTCGGGCTTGGGGATGGGCTCGCCGAGGCGGTTGGAGATGGATTCGGCGCGGCCGTCGGCTTCGGGCTCGGCTTGGGCGTCGGGGAGTGGGTCGGGGAGTGGGTCGGGGTTGGCGTGGGCGCCGGGTGGACGATCGAGGTCATGCGCCAGTGCGTCTGGCCGTTGACCGGGTCGACCGAGGCGTCGCCGGAGGTCGTGCAGTTGCCGATGCTCGCTGGGCCGGCGGTCTCGGGCGCGGTCAGGGCCCAGACCGATGCCGCGAAGGCCTCGGCGGCCGCGGCGTCGCCGCAGGCCGTCCCGTGCATCGCGCTCATCCACGGCTCGGACACCGTGTCCACGGTCTGGCTGTTGATCCGGGCGTCCGTCACGAGCCCGGTCAGCGTCCCGGTGGCCGGCGAGATCGTCGCGATCCAGTCGCCGATCAGCCGGCCGGACACGATGTGCTTCGTGCAGGACTCGTTCGCCCCAGAACCGGCGCAGGTCATCCCGTACGTTCCGGTGGCGAGCGCCGTCAGGTCCTGGCCCGTGACCGCGACGGCGGGGGACGTGATCGCCAGGAGGGTGGCGAGGGCCGCGACGAGACCGACGCCAACCGGCGCCGAAGCCCGGAACGCGGGGATCGGCCGGAGCGGCATCGCGCGCAGCCTACCGGCCCGGCCTGCCCGCCGGAACCCCGATAGCATCGCCGTCATGCCCTCCCAGAAGCCGTTCCAGTTCCTCGCCGACGCCCGCGACATCACCACCGGCGCGGAGCTCGCCGCGCTCGCCCGCCGAGCCGAGCAGCTCGGCTACGACGCACTCGCGATCCCGGACCACCTCATCCCGCAGCTCGGGCCGATCACCGCGATGGCCTGGATCGCCGCCGCGACCGAGCGGCTCCGGGTCACGGCCTTCGTGTTCAACAACGACCTTCGCCATCCCGCCGTCCTCGCCCAGGAGCTGGCCTCGATCGACGTGCTGTCCGGCGGGCGGCTCGACGTCGCGATCGGGGCGGGCTGGAACAAGCCCGAGTACGACGCGATCGGGATCGGCTTCGACCCCACCCCCGTGCGCCAGGCGCGGCTCGAGGAGGGCATCGCGGTCCTGAAGGGCGCCTTCGGGGACACACCCGACGAAGGCTTCTCGTTCCAGGGCGAGCACTACCGGATCGAGGGCCTGGACGGCCAGCCGAAGCCGGTCCAGCGGCCGCATCCGCCGTTCCTCATCGGCGGCGGCGGCCGGCGGACGCTCGAGCTCGCGGCGCGCGAAGCCCAGATCATCGGGCTCGCGCCGCGGATCCTGAAGAACCACCGGGGCGACCCGAAGTCGGTCACGGTCGAGGGCACGGCCGAGAAGATCGAGTGGGTCCGCGAGGCGGCCGGCGATCGGTTCGACGAGCTCGTGTTCAACACCTACCCGACCCTGACCGATGTCTCGGTCACGGATCATGCGCTGGCGCAGGCCAAGGCGGTCGTCACCGCCGTCCACGAGCGGACGGGCGTCGAGCTCACGACCGAGGAGCTGCTCGACTCGCCGCACATCTTCATCGGCACGATCGACGAACTCGAAGCCAAGCTGCTCCGGACGCGTGAGCGCCTCGGGATCAGCTCGTTCATGGTCGGCGCGATGGGCCCGCTGGACCCGCTCGTCGAGCGCCTCGCGGGGCGGTGACCGTTGGGGCGGTTACTTGCTCGGGACGGTCGGGAAGCCCGGGATCCCCTTCGGCAGGCCCGGGATCGACTGGGGCAGGATCGACTTCACGTCGCTCGGGAGGATCGGGCCGATCACCGCCAGGACAATCGGGACCGTGGTCGACTCGAGCGCCTGGCCGATCGTCGAGTGGTCGACCTGGGTCTTGATGTCGGTGAGGAAGCCGGTCTCCTTGAAGCCCGGCACGCCGTTGAACGCATCCGAGTACGTGTGGAGCACGACGATCGCCGCGGACACGATGAGGACTCCCTCGGCCAGTCCGAGGATCGCCCCGAGGGCCTTGTCCGTGGCCTCCGACAGGCCGTGCTGGGGGACCCGCGAGACGATCGGGTGGGCCACGAGGTTGAGCACGACCATGAGGACCGCGAATGCGACGGAGTAGCCGAGCATCTGGGCGTAGTCGCTCGGGATCTTGGGCAGGAACGAGTTGACGATCGCTCCCGCCGGGGCCCGCAGGAAGACGCCGGCGACGAGCGAGACGACCACGAACACGAGGCCGATGAGCCGCCGGACGAAGCCGCTCCGCCAGCCGGCGAGCACGAGCCCGCCGATGAACACGACCATGACGAGATCGGCCATCGAGCTCCTCCCTATGGGCGATCGGGGCCGACCGGCCCGAGGCCGCGCCTGATCGCCCAGCCGAGTGCCGCGCCGACCGCGCCGAACGTCAGCGCGATGAGCGAGGCGAGCGTCCCATCCATCGCGATCTCGATGAGCGGCAGTGGCCCGCCGACGAGCAGGGCCCACAGCCACGGCCGCCGGCCCGCCACGAAGGCGGCCGCCGCCGATGCGACGAACAGCAGGCCGACCGTGATCCCCGTGTCGTCCCAGCTCGGCCGGCTGTCGAGCCAGGCGATGACGAGGCCGGCCGCCACCGCGCCGACGACGAGCGCGGCCTCGAGGCGCTCGGCCTGGCCCTCGTCCCCGGCGCCGGCATCGGCGACCATGACCGTCAGGCGCGCTTCCGGGGCAGGTCCAGGAACGGCAGCGGCACGACGCTGGCGGGGACGCGGCCGCGGCGGCCCTCGACGGTCCACTCCACCTCGACGCGTGCGCCGGGCTGGGACAGCGACGGCGGCACGGACGCGAGGCCGATGGCCTGCTTGAGGATCGGGCTCCAGCCGAGGCTCGTGACCCGGCCGACCTGTCGGCCGGCGCCGAGCCGGCCCACGGCGAACACGGGCACGGGAGCGCGATCCACCACGGGCGAGATCGCCGGTGGCAGGTCCTGGGCCGAATAGAGCGCCTCGATGCCGTTCCAGTCGAGCCGGACGCCGACGAGGCGCCGGCTCGGTCCACCCCGGGCCGACTCCCGCCGGAGCGCCAGCTGGCCCACGAACGGCCCGTTGTCGAGGTCGACGAGCCGGTCCATCGCCAGCTCGAACGGCGAGTAACTCTGCTCGGGGTTCAGGGCGTGCCGGGCCGAGGTGTAGTCGACCTCGAGCAGGACGAACCCGGCCTCGAGCCGGACGACGTCGAGGGCCAGCATCCCGGCGGGCCGGATCGCGAAGGGCGCGCCGGCGGTCATGAGCGAATCCCACGCAGCGCCCGCGTGCTCGGCCTGGACCCAGACCTCGTAGCCCAGGTCGCCCGTGTAGCCCGTCCGCGACACCCCGATCGGTACGCCGGCGAGCATCGAGTCGCGCCGACGGAAGTAGCGCAGGTCCCCGAACGACTCACCGGTCGCGGCTTCGAGGACCGCCCGCGAGAGCGGCCCCTGGAGCGCGATCGCGGCGGTGGTCTCGGTCACGTCCTCGATCGCGACGTCGAGCCCACGCCCGTTGAGCGTCAGCCAGCGCAGCTGCGGATCGGCCGCGGTCCAGAGCAGCTCGGCATCGCCCAGGCGATGGATCGTGCCGTCGTCGATGACCTTGCCGTGCTCGTCGCACCAGGGCGTGTAGTAGACCTGCCCGATCCTGAGCTTCGTCGCATCGCGGGTGATGACCCGATCGGCCAGGCGGATCGCATCGGGGCCGGAGACGCGGTACTTGTACAGCGGCGAGACGTCGATGAGGGCCGCGGCCTCGCGGATCGCGTTGTACTCGATGTCGTGGGCATCGGCGTAGGCCGAGGCGGCCCAGAAGCCCGACCACTCGCGCCACTGGCGCTTGCGGTTGAGCGGCGCGGCTCGCGCGTCGAGGGGCGTCCCGAGGCTCATCGGCGGCAGTATGCGGCCCTCACCGACCCCTGGGTTGGCTCGGTCGGCGCTTCGATACGGCATCGGTCGCCGCGAGTTCCAGAATCGGGGACGGACGGATCGGCCGGGGCCCAAGGGCGAACGCCACGCGCGGTACGGCATCACGCCGCCGGGTTCGGTCGGGTAGAGTCCGGCTCGTTCCCAGGCGTCCGACCGGAGGTCCGCGTGCCCCAGCGCTACGACGCGATCGTGATCGGCGGCGGCCACAACGGCCTCGTCAGCGCCGCGTATCTCGCGCGCGGCGGGCTGCGGACGCTCGTGCTGGAGCGCCGGCACGTGCTGGGCGGCGCAGCGGTGACCGAGGAGGTCTTCCCGGGCTTCCGGTTCTCGGTGTTCTCGTACGTCGTCTCGCTGCTCCGGCCCGAGATCATCCGCGAGCTCGACCTGCCCCGCCACGGCCTCGACATCCTGCCGCTCGACGGAACGTTCACGCCGCTCCACGCGGGCCAGGGCCGGCCGGCGCCGATCGGGCCGGACGGGGAGAAGATCGGCACCGGCGACTACCTGTGGCGGGTCAACGACCACGGTCGGACGATCCGCGAGCTCCGCCGCTGGTCGCGCCTCGACGCCGAGGCCTACGAGGAATACGGCCAGCTCATGGTCGACATGGCCCGGTTCATCAAGCCGATCCTGTCGATCGTCCCGCCGGACCCGGCCTCGAACGACCCGCGGCCGCTGCTCCCGCTCGGCGGCCTGCTCCGGAGCTTCCAGAAACTGAGCGAGCGCCAGCAGGCGGTCTTCGTCCAGCTCATGACGATGTCGGCCTTCGACTTCCTGGGCCAGTGGTTCGAGACCGACCCGCTCAAGGCGACGATGTCCGCGTCCGGGATCATCGGGACGTTCCAGGGGATCAAGTCGCCGGGCACCGCGTACGTCCTCCTGCACCACTACATGGGCGAGATCGACGGGGCCTTCCGGGCCTGGGGCATCCCGAAAGGCGGCACGGGCGGGATCTCGAACGCCATCGCCGGGGCGGCCCGGGCGAATGGCGCGGAGATCCGGACCGAAGCGCCGGTTGCGAGGATCGCGACGCGAAGCGGGCGGGCCGCGGGCGTCGTCCTCGAATCGGGCGAGGAGATCGGGGCGGACCAGGTCCTGTCGTCGCTCGATGTCCGGCGGACGTTCCTCGACCTCCTGGAGCCGGGCTCGATCGACCCGGCGTTCGAGGCGGATGTCCGGCGGTTCAAGTTCCGTGGCTCGTCGGGCAAGGTCAACATGGCCCTCGACGCCCTGCCGAGCTTCAGCGCCCTGCCCGGGCCGGGCGAGCACCTCCGCGGCGCGATCTCCATCTCGCCCTCGACCGACGACATGGAGCGGGCCTACGACGACGCGAAGGCCGGCCGGTTCAGCGCGAAGCCCTACGTCGACATCGTCATCCCGACCCTGGTCGACCCATCGATGGCGCCGCCGGGCAAGCACGTCATGAGCTGCTTCGTCCAATACGCGCCGTACCAGCTCGACCCGTCGCTCGGCGGCTGGGACCAGCAGCGCGAGGCGTTCGGGGACGCCGTGGTCAACCGGATCGCCGAGTTCGCCCCGGACCTGCCCTCGAAGATCCTCCATCGACAGGTCCTGACGCCCCTCGACATCGAGCGGACGACCGGCCTGACCGAGGGCAACATCTTCCAGGGCGAGCTGAGCCTCGAGCAGCTGTTCTTCAGCCGGCCGGTCCCCGGCTGGGCCCGCTTCCAGACCCCGCTCCGGGACCTGTGGCTGTGCGGCTCGTCGACCCATCCGGGCGGCGGGATCATGGGCGCGAACGGGCGGATCGCCGCGCTCGAGGTCCTCGCGGCGCGCCGCCGCCGACCGGGACGGGTCGCATGAGCGCGGCCACCCCGCGCGGCGGCTGGGATGCGATCGTCGTGGGCGCGGGCCACAACGGGCTCGTCTGCGCCGCCTACCTGGCCCGCGCCGGGCTGCGGACGCTCGTGCTGGAGCGGCGCGAGCGCGTGGGCGGGGCCGCGGAGACGTCGGAGCTCGGGCCCGGCATCCGCGTCCCGACCGCGGCCCACACCGTCGGCCGGCTGCGGCCGTCGGTCCAGCGCGACCTCGACCTGCGGCGCCATGGGCTGCGCCTCGTCGCTCCCGAGGTGCGGGCCTTCGCGCCCGTGCCCCGGGCGTTCATCCCCGGTGCCGCCGCGAGCGGGGCGAGTGGCCGGAGCCGGGCCGGCCGCGCGTCGCGGGATGGCGACGGCCGGGCGATCGTGCTGTGGGCCGATGCCGAGCGAACGGCGATCGGGTTGATCGCGCGGTCTCGTCACGACGCCGAGGCCTACCCGGCCTTCGATCGACAGGTTCGAGGGCTCGGCGGCTTCCTCGAGGCGCTGGGGCGCGAGACCCCGCCGGACATCCGTTCGCCGAAGCTCACCGACGCGATCGCCGGCCTTCGGCTCGGCCGGACGTTCCGCGGCCTGGGGTCGGGTGGCGCGAGGAGCCTGCT
>DASUHU010000127.1:0-4716 GCA_036273395.1 Candidatus Limnocylindrales bacterium | reverse complement strand
GAGCGGGCTCCGGTACGAGCCTTCGCCGCGCCATCCGGGCTCGGTCCGCCAGCCCATGCCCCCGGCCCCGACCAGACCGGCGAATCGATCCGCCGCGAGCTGCTCTCGGGGCGAGGGCCGCGGCCGCGACTGCGACCGGTGGACGCCGCCCTCGTCGCGCCAGCGGAGCTCCGGCGCGACCGGATCGCCGCGGAGCATCGCGTCGACCGTGTCGGCCACGTCGCCGTGGACGAGGACCTTCTCGCGGTCCTGGATCTCGATGATCACGTCGAACGTCGGGGGCGCCTTCCGTTCGAGGACGCTCTTCTGCGAGCGGCGGCGGCGAGCCTCCTCGTCGCCCAGGGTCACGCTCTGGATGCCGCCGATGAGGTCCGACAGGGTCGGGTTGAGCATGAGGTTGTCGAGGGTGTTGCCGTGGGCCGTGCCGATCAGCTGGACGCCGCGCTCGGCGATCGTCCGCGCGGCCTGCGCCTCGAGCTCGGTCCCGATCTCGTCGATGACGATGATCTGGGGCATGTGGTTCTCGACCGCCTCGATCATGACCTCGTGCTGCATCGAGGGCGTCCGGACCTGCATCCGGCGAGCCTTGCCGATGGCCGGGTGGGGGATGTCGCCGTCGCCCGCGATCTCGTTCGAGGTGTCGACGACGACGACCCGCTTGCCAAGGTCGTCGGCGAGGACCCGGGCGGCCTCGCGGAGCATCGTCGTCTTGCCGATGCCGGGCCGGCCCATGATCAGGATCGACTTCCCGGTCTCCACGAAGTCCGCGATGATCTCGATCGTGCCGTACACCGCCCGGCCGATCCGGCACGTCAGCCCCACGATCTTGCCGCTCCGGTTCCGGATCGCGCTGATCCGATGGAGCGTCCGCTCGATCCCCGCCCGGTTGTCGTCGCCGAACGTCCCGATGTGGTCGACCACGTAGGCCAGGTCCGATTCCTGGACCTCGCGCTCGAGCAGGGTCACCTCGGCGTCGGGGAAGCGCGCCTCCGGCCGCCGGCCCAGGTCCATCACGACCTCGATGACGCCCTCGCGATCCGGCAGCCGGTGGATCGCCTCGACGATCTCGGGCGGGAGCGCCAGGAGCAGGGCATCGAGGTCGTCGATCGTCTCGTGATGACCGGTGTCGACGTGGGGGACCCGGTCGAGCTGCCGCTCGAGGTCGAGATCGAGCTCGGGATCAGGAGCCACGGGTGGCCTCCCAGGAACGGACCGCTGCGGGGACGAGCGCGGGGTCGGCGACGCGGGCAAGGGCCTCCTTCAGGAGCAGCGTGACGGTCGCGATCTCGAGGAACGACGCGTCCTCGAGCCGGCGATCGATCGGCGACTCGTAGGTTCGCACGGGCGCGATGACCCCGTGATTGGGACCCTTCCCGCCGGCCTTGCTGACGCCTGCCGAGATGGCCCCGAGGCCATAGGCCACGAGATCGGAGGGATCGACCTCCGGCCGGGCAAGGACGCGGAGGTAGTGGGGCTGATCCTCGCGGGCGACCCCGACCTGGACGAGCCCGTCGAGGCGCGCGCCATCGGGCGACTCC
This sequence comes from Candidatus Limnocylindrales bacterium, assembly GCA_036273395.1. GTDB lineage: Bacteria > Chloroflexota > Limnocylindria > Limnocylindrales > CSP1-4 > UBA5189. The sequence goes on along the minus strand of DASUHU010000127.1, from coordinate 3,178 downwards.
TGGACGTAGCCCTCGAGGTCGGCGAACCGCAGGATCGGTGCCATCGACGAGCGGGGCACGCGCCAGTTGCCGCCCTGCCGCTCCCAGTCGGGGATGCGGAAGCCCTCGAGGCGCCGGACCGGCGCGGGCGTCACTGCGCCGTAGAGCTGCCACAGGGCGGTGGCATCGATCGGGCGGGCAACCCGGATCCGGGCCTGGGCGGCGAGCTCGTCGGACCAGGGCATCGGCAGGGGATCCTCGACCGAGCGATACAGGATCCGCTCCTCGCCGTAGCGCACGAACCCGGCCTGCATGAACAGCTCGACGTTGTCATCGGCCTCGGCGCAGGCGACGTGGAAGCGGGTCGCGCCGCGGCGCTGGCCCTCCCGCAGGATCTGCTGGACGAGCCGGTAGCGGATGTCGCCCGGCCGATGGCCCACCGGCCCGATCGCGTCGAGCTCCACGATGGTCCAGTCATCACGCCAGTTCTCGCGCTCGGCTCGGACCAGGCCGGCGACGTGCCGGTCGGCTTCGTAGACGTACAGGAGGTCGTGCGGCCGGAACGCGACGAGGGGCAGCCGGAACAGGCTGAAGACCCCGATCGGCGGGCCATTCACCGGGAGGCCGAGGGAGCGGGCGCCGGAGTCCGTCGTCTGCGCGAGGCGGGACAGCTCGCCCAGCGCGGGCAGGTCCGTGAGGCGGGCGGCTCGAACCTTCCCGCCCGTTCGGCCGGAGCGGGCCTCGGTCACGACGCGCGACTCCCGCTGCGGCGGGTGGGACGGCGGCGCCGACCGGACCCTTCCGCCGGGTCGGCGTGCTCCGCCGCCATCGTGGCGACGAGGCGGTGGAACCGGGTCTCGCCGGCGAGCTCGGGGTGGAACGCGGTCGCGATGACGTTGCGCTCCCGGACCGCCACGATCCGGCCGTCATCGAGGCTTGCGAGGACATCCACGTCGGGCCCCGTCCGCTCGATGATCGGGGCCCGGATGAACACCGCGTGGACCGGCTGGTTGCCGACGACCGGCACCTCGAGCTCGGTCTCGAACGAGTCGAGCTGGCGGCCGAAGGCGTTCCGCCGGACCGACACGTCGAGCAGCGGCAGGACGGCCGCATCGCCATCGACGATGTCCTTCGACATGACGATCATCCCGGCGCACGTCCCGAAGAGCGGCGCGCCGCTCCGGGCGAGATCGAGGATCGGGTCGCGCAGGCCCCAGCGGTCGATGAGCCGGCGCATCGTCGTCGACTCGCCGCCGGGCAGGATCAGCGCGTCGACCCCGTCGAGATCGGCCGGCAGGCGGACCTCGACGCCGTCGATCCCGATCGCGTGGAGGGTCGCGAGGTGCTCCGCGAAGTCGCCCTGGACCGCGAGAACGCCAATCCTCGGCGCGCTCGCGCGCGCCGAGCTCACCAGCCTCGAACCGCCAGCCGCTCGGACTCGGGGATGGCCTCCATGGCGATCCCGCGCATCGGCGAGCCGAGGCCCTTGCTCACCTCGGCCAGGATCGTCGGATCGTCGAAATGGGTCGTGGCCTGGACGATCGCATTGGCCATCCGGGCCGGGTCCTTGCTCTTGAAGATGCCCGAGCCGACGAACACGCCCTCGGACCCGAGCTGCATGACGAGGGCCGCGTCGGCCGGGGTCGAGATGCCACCCGCGACGAAGTTGACGACGGGCAGCTTGCCGTGCTCGGCGACGTCCTTCACGAGCTCGAAGGGCGCCTGGAGGTCCTTGGCCGCGACGAACAGCTCGTCGTCCCGCATCCCCTGGAGTCGCCGGATCTCGGCCAGCACGGCCCGCAGCTGGCGAACCGCCTCGACGACGTTGCCCGTCCCGGCCTCGCCCTTGGTCCGGATCATCGCGGCGCCCTCGTTGATCCGCCGGAGTGCCTCGCCGAGGTTCCGGCAGCCGCACACGAACGGGACCTTGAAGGCGTGCTTGTCGATGTGGTTGGTCTCATCGGCCGGGGTCAGGACCTCGGACTCGTCGATGTAGTCGACGCCGAGGGCCTCCAGGATCTGGGCCTCGACGAAGTGGCCGATCCGGGCCTTCGCCATCACCGGGATCGTGACCGCGTCCATGATCCCCTGGACCATGGCCGGGTCGGACATCCGGGCGACGCCGCCCGCGGCTCGGATGTCGGCGGGCACGCGCTCGAGGGCCATCACGGCGACGGCCCCGGCGTCCTCCGCGATCTTCGCGTGGTCCGGGGTGACGACGTCCATGATCACCCCGCCCTTGAGCATCTGGGCGAGGCCCTTCTTCGTGGCCCAGGTCGAGGTCTCGACGGTCATGTGGTGGGCAATCCTTCGGGTTGAGCGCCAGTCTCGATCGCCAGCGGCGTCTCCATCGAGCTCGGCGGCCTCGCCGCCGATTATCTCACGGGATTCCGACCTTCCCGGGTTGCGGCGGCCCGTCCGTTCCGCGTCGGTTCGGCGCCGGGCGGGTGACGCGGTGCGGCGGCGCGCTCTGCCGGCGACGCGATGGCGATTGCCAGCCCGCGCGGCGCGCAACGCGGCGCCATGGCGAGCCCCTATTCGTGCGACCCGCCGCTCGACTCGCCGCTGCTTCCCGTCGGTCACCGCCGGTGACCTTGGACGGCACCACGGGAAGCTCGAGCCCGGGTTCGTGCGGGGGCGCCGATGTTCCGGCCACCGGTCGCCACCACGGGTGACCGATGGACCCGAACATCGGGCCAACGCCACCGGGGATGGCACATGAACCTGTCGCTCCCCGATGCCGCTCCCGGACGCCGCTCCCGGACGCCACTCCCGGAGGGCGTTCCCCTCAGCCGCCTCTTGCCTCGGATCGGCCGGCTCAGCGGCCGACGGTGCGGACCACCCCGGACATGAGCTTCGTCGCTCGACGCGCGGCGGTCGGCGAGAGGCGCGACACGGCCTGGACGAGATCGAGCACGTCGTCATCGGGCAGCCCGCCGAGCAGCCGGACGAGGCGCATGACCGTGTCGTCGTCGACCTCCCCGAGCAAGCGGAGCGCGCGCTCCAGCTCGCGCGGCTCGAGGCGCGGCACGAGCCCGACCGCTCGATCGAAGAGCCGGACGAAGACGAGGAACGTCGAGAGCCAATCGCGGAGCCCCTCCAGCTCCGGATCACCGGGATGGAGTGCCGCAGCCTCGGTCGCCTCGGCGGCGGTGGTCTCGAGGACGGCGATGATCGGATCGCCCTCGCGCTGCTTCCG
>DASUHU010000126.1:0-12993 GCA_036273395.1 Candidatus Limnocylindrales bacterium | reverse complement strand
CACTCCTGATCCTCGGCGCGCTCGTGAACTGGTACGGCATCCGAGGCAGCGAGATCGCCCAGAGCCACATCCCCGAGCCGAGCACCGAGGGCCCAGCCGCGATCGGCTGATCGGACGGACTCCGATCCGGCGCCGCCGGGTCCGGTGGCTCCTCAGTCGTGCCGCTCACCCAAGGCTTCTCCTGCGGCCTTTGGCATTCGCGTGGTCCGGCTCGCTCTTCGGGCACTCGCCTCGGCCACTCGGCTTCGGCCACTCGCCACTCGGCTTCGGCCACTCGCCACTCGGATTCGGCCACTCGCCACTCGGATTCTGCCACACGGATTCGGCCACTCGGATTCGGCCACTCGGATTCGGCCACGGGTCTGCCTCGTCGCAGCGGTTCCTCGCTCATCTGCCGATCAGGTGCGACGTATCGCATTTCTCCCTCGTTTGGAGACGCCGCCTGGACTTCCGATAACGTTCGCCCACCTGGTAATCGGTCACGGATCTGCTGACTGACCGTCCGACTCGACCGAAATTGGTGGACAGGTCGCAGCTCACCGGCAGATGAAGGACTTCCGCGGCTGGGGCCACGTGGCTCCCTTGCGAGATGACCGCCGCCCTTGCGCTCCACACGCCCGATCCGCTCGACGCGCCCGAGGCTCTCCGCTCCGCGCCCCGAGACGCTCCCCGCGCCCGTTTCGCTACTCGCTCCCGCCGCGCCAGCCGCGCTCCTCGCGCCCGTTTCGCTACGCGCTCCCGCCGCGCCCCGAGACGCTCCCCGCGCCCGTTCCGCTACGCGCGCCCGCCGCGAACGCTGCGCTCCCAGATCCGCCGGACGCGCCAGCCGCGCTCCCCGCGCCCGATTCGCTACGCGCGCCCGCCGCGCTCCCCGCGCCCGATCCGCGCAACCGCTTGGGCCAGGTCCTCGGGCCGGTCGACGTCGAGGAGCGAGTCGCCAAGAGGGTCGAGGCGCTGCCACTCGAGCGCGGGGATCGAGTCTGCACGCAGGTCGGCGAGCAGGGCGCGCAACGAGCGCTCGCCACGTTCGAGGAGTTCCCGGGTGGCCCGGAGCGCGGCGATTCGTCGGAGGGCGACTGGCAGGGGATTCGGTGGCATGGCCTCGAGCGTGACGGCGTTCCCGCCGCCGTCAACGAGCCGCGCCGAGAGCGCCTCGAGCAGCGCTGCTCGCACCAGCGGCATGTCACCGCCAACGACGAGCGCGACTTCGTGCGAGGCCGCGACAAGGCCCTCGCCGAGCCCGGCGAGCGGACCGCCGAACGGCCGCGCGTCGTGGACGAGCGTGACATCGGGCTGGGACTCGAACCGGTCGAGCGCTCGGCTCTCGCTGGCCGGCCCCACGATGACGATCTCCGAGACCGCCGGTCGGAGGGCCGCGACCGTCACGTCGAGGACCGGCCGGCCGCCAAAGTCGGCGTCGAGCTTGGCGCCGCCGAACCGCGATGACCGGCCGCCGGCGAGGACGATGCCGCTCACGCGCGACGCCGGCGCCGAGTCGAGGGCGCCACTCACGCGCGACGCCGGCGCCGAGTCGAGGGAGCCGCTCACGCTCGGACGACTGCTCGCGGACCGGGCACGTGCCCGGCATCGGTCCGCCGCAGGAAGCCCTTCCGACCGAGGTCCTCGAGCAGCGGCATGACCACCCGGCGGTTCCCGCCGATCGCGTCCCTGAAGGCCGCCGGCGTGAGCGGGCTGATGCTCGCCATCCGAACCGCCCGATCGCGCAGGCCGTCGTAGCGGGCCCGGCTCCAGGCGAGGTCGTCGTCGACCCGGATAATCCGCCCAGCTGACTCGAGGGCGCGAATGCCATCGGGCCCGCATCCGGCCGCCGCAGCGGCATCGGCGAGACCGGGCGGGACATCGACGTCGAGCGCCGCTTCGAGTCGGGCCATCGCTGCCTCGAGCGCGGACTCGGCGTCCGATTGCCGCGCAGGGTCGAGGAGCCGGCCCTCGCGACGCGCGATCCGGCCCGAAGCGACCAGCGCATCGATGAGCCCATCGATCGCAACGGCGGCGTCCGCCATCGCCCGCCGCTCGATCGTCACCATATGCCGCAGCCCGGCCAGGAGCTCGGCCCGCAGCTCGACCGCGAGAACGCCGTTGGACCGCTCGCGACCTGCCGCCTCCGCACGGGAACGCAGCTCGGCCTCGACATCGGCGGCGAGGCGCAGCCCCCGCTCCGAGTCGGGCACGACATCGAAGGCCGCTCGGATCGCATCGCGATCCTCCCCCGTGAGCGCGCCATGCAGGTCCACCAGCGCTCGCTCGAAGGAGGTGACGCCGTTCGCCGCCGAGATCGCTCGCAGCCGGTCTTCGCTGACCCGCCGCCGAGACGGACCTCGTACGGCGCCCGGATGGAGCAGCGTCACTCCGGCGATCACCCGGCTCGACCCTGGGTCCCGCAGGACGGCCCGATCGAGAGCGAGGGCGGCCACGCCATCCGACAGTCGCAGCACGGCGATGACCGCGCCGCCCTCGAGCGACGCCCACGTGGGGCCGACCGGCCGAATGGTCGCCTCGGCCTGCTCCGTCCCGACGTGCAGTCGCACCGAGGTTCCCGCCCGGGGAGGCCAGCTCTCCTGGCGCCCGCCCCCCTGCGCACTCCCGAGGTTCGTCGGGGGCCGTAGGCTCGCGAGCCAGACGCTCGATGCCCGCACGCCGGGACCCGCCGTCAGCACCTGCCCGCGCCGGAGTGCCGCGCCGCCGGATGACCCCCGCGGCGCCGAGACCGAGACGTTGAGGCCCGTCCGCCCGCCGGCGGCCCGCTCGGCGCGTCCGTGCCGCACCTGCACGTCGCGGATGCGGACCGCGTCGCCGCCGGGCTCCGAGCGCATCGTCATCCCGGCCGTGAGCGGGCCGCCGCGAAGCGTGCCGGTCACGACGTCGCCGCGGCCCTTCACGGAGAACGCTCGATCGATCGCCAGCCGCACCGGACCGTGCGGTCGCTGGGCATCGCGCGCGAGGACCGCGTCGCGCAACTCGACGAGCCGCTCACGAAGCTCCTCGATCCCGGAGCCGGACGTCCCCGAAACCGCGACGATCGCCGAGCCCCGCAGCCTCGTCCGGTCGAGGACCTGCCGCACCGCGTCCGTCACCTCGGCGACCCGCGCGGGCTCGGCGGCGTCGACCTTCGTGATCGCGACCACGCCGAGGTCGTGCCCAATGGCATCGAGGAGCTCGAGATGCTCGATCGTCTGGGCCCGGGGTCCGTCGTCCGCCGCCACGACGAGGAGGACCGCATCGATCTCGCCCGCGCCCACGAGCATGTTGCCGACGAGCCGGTCGTGGCCCGGCACGTCGACGAAGTCCAGCGTGGAGCCATCCGGCAGGTCGAGGTGCGCGAACCCGACGTCGATCGTCATGCCACGCGCCCGCTCCTCGGGGAGGCGATCGGCGTCGATGCCGGTCAGGGCCTGGAGCAGCGTCGTCTTGCCGTGATCGATGTGGCCGGCCGTGCCGACGACGACGGAGCGCATGGGATCAGGCCGCGCCAGGCCGGGTTGACCGGGCAGGTCGGGGTCGGCCGGACCCGTCGGCCGCAACCCGAGCGACGAGCACGGCCGCGACCAGGTCCGCGTCCCGCTCCGGATCCACGGTCCGGAGGTCGAGCAGCACGCGGCCGGCCTCGATTCGGCCGACGACTGCCGGCCGGCCCTGGCGGAGTGCCCGTGCCAGGCGATCGGGGCTGCGGCTCGGGAGCACGACCCCTGCCGACGGGATGGTCTGGCCGGGCATGGCGCCACCACCGAGGGTCGCCTCGGTCCGGCGAGCTGCGCCCTCGACGGCGGCCCCGATGGAGGTGGCGCGAGCCTCGAGCGAGGCGACCGTCCGGACGATCGCCCGCCACAGCGGGATCTCGCGCGCCGCGAGCCCTGCCCGGTAGAGGGCCAGCGTTGCGGCCACCGCGGCGAGGGTGACCTTGTCGGGGCGCATCGCGCGCGCGAGCGGGTCGCGCCGGAGCCTTGCCACGAGCTCCGCCCGACCGACCACGAGGCCGGCCTGCGGCCCGCCCACGAGCTTGTCGCCGCTGAACGTCACCAGGTCCGAGCCCTGCCGGAGGCGCTCGGTCGGGGTCGGTTCGTGCGACAGCCCGAACGAGGCCGTGTCGAGGAGGGCGCCACTGCCGAGGTCGTCGACGACGAGCGCGCCACGCTCGTGCGCCACCCGCGCCACTTCGGCCGCGTCCGGCTCCTCGACGAACCCCTCCTGGCGGAAGTTGGAGCGGTGAACGCGGAGCACGACCCGCGCCGATCCGTCGGCGAGCCCAGCCTCGAAGTCGGACGCCCGGGTCCGGTTCGTCGTGCCGACCTCGACGAGGTGCGCCCCGATGCGCCGAATGATCTCGGGGATTCGCACACCGCCGCCGATCTCGACCAACTCGCCACGAGACACGAGGACGCGGCCGCCGCGGCCGGCGAGCCCGACCGCCAGCGCGACCGCCGCCGCGTTGTTGTTCGTGACCATGGCGTCCTCGGCTCCGGTCAGCTCGAGCAGCAGCTCCTCGGCCGCGCGGTACCGGCGACCTCGGCGGCCGGACTCGGCGTCGATCTCGAGCAGCAGGGCTGCCCCCGCGGCCGCCTCGGCGGCGACGATCGCGGCACGCGGCCACAGGACCCGACCGAGGTTCGTGTGGATCAGGACGCCGGTCGCGTTGATGGCGCCCGATGCTGCCGAATCCCAGGCCCGTTCGCGATCATCGAGCTCAATGGCCGTTCCAACCGCGAGCTCCTCCACGGAACGCGCCGCCGGACGGGGCTGACCACGGAGACGCTCTCGCTCGTCGGCGATCACGCGCCGCACGGCGCTGACAACAGCCTCGTCGTCGCGGCCCGCCGTCACTTCCGGCGCCATCGCCGCGCGGACGCGCTCGACCGACGGCGGTCGCGACATCGACCTCGTCGGTGGGGATGTCCTCGAAGCGGCGCTCATGGCCGCTCAGGCCCCCAGCACACGGGCCAGGAACTCGGCCTCGGCCCGGCTCGCCTGCTCGAACAGCTCACTCGGGTGATAGAGCAGCCCGAAGTGGCCACCCGTGATTCTCACGAGCTCCTTCGGCTCGGGCGCCGCCGCGAAGGCCGCCATCGCGATCTCCGGCTCGGCTCCAGGCATCTCGTCGTCGTCGGCGATGAGCCAAAGCGACGGCCCGCGCAGGTGCGGCGCCGCAAGTCCTGCGTGGAACGGCACAGGCAAGTCGGGACCGCGCCCGGTCACCCAGTTCTGCCAGCCCGTCCCCGGCCGGCCGCCGTACTCGATGAACCACCGGAACGCCGTGATCGGCGGCAGGATCGACGGAACGCTCTCCTGGTCGAACGACACCACGGGCTGCCTCGGGGAGGTCGCAAGCGGAGTGTCCGCTGGGACACCGTTCTGATAGATGTCGCGATGCGCACGGAACGTCGAGCCGTCGAGATCGTCCTGCGGCAGGCGGCTCCCGCAGGCCGGGACCTGGACGACCACTGCAGCGATCCGCTCGTCGAACGCCGCAGCGCCCAGCGCCACGGCACCGCTGTAGCTGTCGCCCCAGACTGCAATCCGCGCGGGATCCACGGACGGGAGCCCGGCGACGAAGTCCAGGGCATCGCGGTACCCGCGGAGCTGGCTCCAGCGGGCGATCTCCTGGCGCGGCTCGCCGCCGCTGAGCCCGAACCCTCGGTGGTCGAACAGGAGGACATTCAGACCCGCCGCGTGGAGGACCTCGGCGTACCTGTCCGCCACCATCCCGGTAATGACGGCCGACAGGCCGTGAGTCATGACGGCCATCGGCCGCCGGCCAGCCCCATGCTCGAACAGGTAGCCGCGCAGTTCCGACCGATCACCCGGGAACGAGACCAGGCGAGCGCCCGGTGGCCGGCTGGCGGCGCCGATCATCGCCCCGGTCGGCGCTGCCACAGCGCGTTGACGATCAGCCACCGATCGCCGAAACGGGCGACGTGCAGGTAGTCCATGTACGGCTGCGACAGCACCGCCACCGATGCGATGCCTCCGAAGGCGTCGAGGAGGCGCGTCTCGTACGACCCCGAGTACTTCCTCCCGACCCCTCGGCTCGTCGCCTCGACCATCCCGGCCCGGTCGATCTCGTCCAGCGCCAGCGGCTGGTCCGGGTCGTCGCCGGCCACGGCGCGTTTGGCCAGGTCGGGATGCAGGCACCTCGCCATCCGCTCCGCGTCGCCATCGATCCAGCCCTCGATATAGTCGGCCGCGGTCGCGAGGATGGCGGCCTGGTTGGCCTCGGTGACGGGCGCCTCGTCGCTGATCATCGGTCCCTCGCTCGTCGGTCACACGGACTCGCCTGGCGGGAGCGCATGGGAGTCGAACCCACCGCGCGACGCCGAACGCCGCGCCACCCGTTTTGAAGACGAGGCCGAGCACCGGCCCGAACGCACTCCCAGCGGGCGATGGTACGGCTCGCCATTCGAGTGCCTCGGGCGCGCTCCCCCTGCCTGCCTATGATCGGCCCGTGACCGACCTCGCTGTCCCGCCGATCCGCCTCACCCAGCTCACGGAGTGCGGCGGCTGCGCCGCGAAGCTCGGTGCCGATGCGCTCACCGAGGCGCTCGCCGGCCTGGGCGTGGGCCCGAGCGGCGAGGTCCTGCCGTCACCGCCCGGCCTCATCGCCGGCCTCGACCCGCCGGACGACGCGGCGGTCCACCTCGTCGCACCGGATGTCGCCGTCATCGGGACGCTCGACTTCTTCCCGCCGATCGTCGACGACCCCCGGACCTACGGCGAGATCGCGGCGGCGAACGCCCTGTCCGACGTGTTCGCGATGGGCGGGCGAGCGCTGTTCGCCCTGTCGGTCGCCGCCATCCCGGAGGACCTGCCGACCGCTACCTTTCGGGCGATCCTCGAGGGGGCCGCCTCGAAGGTCCGCGAGGCCGGTGCGATCCTCGCGGGCGGCCACACGATCCGCGATCCCGAGCCGAAGTACGGCCTCGCCGTCGTCGGCGTCGCCCACCCCGATCGACTGCTCCGCAAGGGCGGCGCGCGCCCGGGCGATGTGCTCATCCTCACGAAGCGCCTCGGGACCGGCCTGCTCGTGAGCGGGCATCGCCAGGGCAAGGTCTCGGATGCCGACCTCGATCGAGCCAACGAGCAGATGTGCACGCTCAACCTGGCTGCGTCGTCGGTGCTCGTCGAGCAGGGCATTCGAGGCGCGACCGACGTCACCGGCTTCGGCCTGCTCGGTCACGGCCTCGAGATGGCCCGCGCCTCCGGGACTCGCTTCGTGTTCGACGCGGCGGCCGTCGAGTCGCTCGCGCTCCCCGGCGCGCTCGATCTCATCCGAGGTGGAGTAGAAACGACGGGCGCCGGCCACAACCGCCGGTTCGTCTCCGACTCTCTCACCGTCTCGCCCGCTGTCCCCTCCGAAGTCGTCGCTCTCGCGCTCGATCCGCAGACCTCGGGCGGCCTGCTGGCCGCCGTCCCCGCGGCTCGTGCAGGCAAGGTGCGGGCAGCGCTGGCGGCCGCAGGCTCAGTCGTCGAGATCCTCGGGCACGTCGCCGACGGCCGCCCTGGAACCCTCGTCCTGGGCTGACACCCGAGGCGAGTCGGCTCGTCACGGTCGTTGCGCCGTCCGCCGAAGTAACCGCTGGCGGACCAGGCTGAAACATGCGTCGCATCGGACTCGTCGTCGTTCCACAGCCGGCGGGAGGTCGTGGATGACAGCACTGGCCCGGACATTGGCCCTTGGACTGGCCACGGGCGTCGCGGGCTGCACATCGATTCCGCCGGCGACAGCTCCGGCGTCGGTCTCATCCGTTCCGAGCCCGGTGCCTCGCGCGACGGCGCGCCCGACTGCTACTCCACAGTCCACGCCCAGCGCGTGGCTCAGCCTCATCGATCCGGGTTGGGCTGGGGCAGCGTGGTCACCGGACGGACGCTGGCTCATGGTCTGGCGACGGCCGATGAACGCTCCGTTGGACCAGTCCGAGCTGGACCTCGATCGACCGGACGGGACGGTGGTTGCACGGTTCAACGGGACCGGGGACAACGACGTGGGAGGCTTCGTGCCAACGTGGCTGGACCCGACCCATTTTCTGGCCATCCGGAGCGGCCGAGTCGTCATCGGCAGCACGGACAGCTTGAGGCTCGCGCCGTTCCCGGTCAGTCCAGGTTTGGGATTGGCGTCGAATGGCCGCGGCGCCGTGGCCAAGGTGGACGCGACCGTCTCCGTGTCCGCCGCCACGGCGACCTTCGTCGTCACGACGGCGACGGGCACGACGTCGCCGCGTCCAGGAATCCCGCAGGGTTGGTCTCACGACGGCACGCGCCTCGTGGTCTGGCGCTGGCGCAGCGGCGAGGGGATGGAGACCCTCGGCTGGCTCGAGATCCTCAGCTGGCCCGGGCTTCGCACGGTGGCCGCATTTCCCCACGACCTCGCGTTCAGCAGCACCTCGTCGGCGCTGTTCGATCTGACCGACCGCTACTTCCTGGGCGAGGATGCTCGGCTCCACGACCTCGTCACGGGAACGAAGAGTCCCGTTCTCTGGGCCGGTGACCAGGTCGTCGACGCGCGATGGAATGCGGCGGATCAGGTCGTGGGCGCGGACCTCACCGACGGCCGCGCGATCGCCTACGACATCCATGGCCACCAAGCCTTTGCCACCGGGCCGATCGGCGATGACATCAGCGGTTCGCGGGACGGCTCCGTGATCGCGCTGTGGTTCGGAGATACGGGAGGGAGCACGCTCACGTTGCTGAGCAGCGGCCTGCAGCGACAGCTCGTGGCGCCTGGATCCGTTCAGGCGAACGTTCTCTTCTCGCCCGACGGCTCGGAGCTCGTGATCGGCTCCCTCGGCGCGCCACTGCTCTTGCGCCGACCATGACCCGCCGGCGCGCCTCGGTACTTCCACGGCAAGGCATCGAGCTAATCGCCCTGCTCGCTGCCACCGGACTTGCCGGTTGCGTGTCAGCGCCCGGTCCGACACGCGTCAACGGCGAAGGGACGCCGGGAACGCTTCCGTCGACTGGCTCGTCGCTTGTCGGGCCGGCTGCCCTGGCCGGTGGCGGCGTCGTCCTCGAGAGCGGCGCGCCCAACGCCGCGTGGTCGCCCGACGGTGAGCGCCTGCTCGTTCGTGAGCTCAAGACCGGCACGATCACGGTCTACGACGGCAACGGAGCGAGGCTCTCAGACGTCCAAGGCACGAATGCCGAATGGATCGGGAATCGATCGTTGCTCGTCTGGACCGCGAGCGGCGTCTTCTCCGAGCCGATCGACGGCGGTCCCGCCACCCCGGCGCCCAGGGACATCTCGCCGGACGCCGTCGTTTCACCGGACGGCCTCGTCGCCTATCCCATTGGGCCGCTTGGGTCCTCGACGTCGTTCAAGGTCTGGGACGGCGCGACAACGAGCGCGGCGCGTCCGGGCGTGCCTCGGACCTGGTCGGCCGACGGATCAACGCTCGTGACGTGGCAACCGACGACTTCGACGGGGGCTCTCGAGCTTCTCGGGCACGTCGAGCTGCTCAGTGGCCCGGGTCTGGGCCGGGTATTGGTGTTCCCGACGCTCACCGGCCTGCAGGCACCCGAGCTCGACGCATCGGGCGCCCATCTCGCGTTCCTCGCCGGTCGACTCCAGGTCCTCGACGTCGAGTCGGGGGTCGTCACCCCGGTCTCGCAGGGCGAGACCGCGTCGGACTCGTTCGCGTGGGGACCGGACGGGAGGCTGTACTACGCGTCCGCGAGCGGGCGCATCGTCTCGGTCTCGGCGACGGGCGGCCAGCCCATCGACGTGGCTACCGGCGATGCCGTCGCGAGCAGCTCCGACGGGACCACGGTCGCCTGCTATGTCGCCGATTCGATCGGTGACCTCACCGTGCACGTGCTCTCGGGATCACCCACGGCGGCAACGACGATCCAGGCTCCAGGACCGATCGAGCCCACCCTGTCGGTCGCGCCGAACGGCCACGCGCTCGTCCTGATCGCTGACTCGAAGGCCATCCTCTACCGGCTCGGCAGGTAGGTCGCGAGAGTGGAATGACCATCGAAACGGCGGCCCTCGAGACAACACCACATCGGGCGCGTCGACGACGCCGCCTCCTCAACTGGATCGTCGCGATCGTTCTCGCGTACGTCGTCATCGGGTTCGTTCGCGGGCCGATGGTCGCCCAGGACTACCTCGCCAGGCTCGACGCGGGCGACGAGGTCAGCAACGTCTCGACGACGACCGTGCCCATGATCCCGCCGCTCTGGATGGTCAGCATCACGGGGCGCATCACCCAGCCGAACGGGACCTACTACGACGCGCACCTCGTTCTATGGATCGAGCCCGTCACCGGCTACGTGATGGAGGTCGCCGCCGGCTGACCTACCGCAGCCCGGGCCCGCGGGGACGTTGGCGCGTTCAGCACAATGGCCGCTGACATCCCTGGACAAGGAGGGCCAGCGTGATCAATACCGACGGCCTCGTGCTCATCGGGCCCGGCTCGGAATGGTTCTGGACGGCCCTGAGCGGCGTCGTGCTCGCGATCACGTTCGTCGCGATCTACCGGCAGCTGAAGATCCAGCGCGACACCGCGGCCCTCCAGCAGGTGTTCGACATGGAGCGTGCCTGGACGTCGGAGCGGATGAGCCGCTCCAAGCTCGATGTCGCGGAAGCACTTCGAGCCGGTGTTGCCCCGCTCGACATCCCGGACAAGGCCTCGAGCCACATCGGCGATTTCTGGGAGCGGATGGGCTATCTCACCCGGACCGGCTACATGAACCGGACCTTCGTATACGAGCAGTGGTCGATGCTCGTGCAGCAGTGGTGGGCGAGGCTCCGCCCGAGCGCCGTGGCCGTCCGAGAGCGCGACCAGGAGCCGGAGATCTGGGTCGAATTCGAGTGGCTCGCGACCCAGATGGCCGCGATGGACCGGAAGCGACGGGTCCATCACCCGCTCGATCCCGAATCCCTGGCGCGAGACCTGCCGAACCTCGTCGAGCAGATGCGCCAGGCCGTCGCGATCGACGAGGCCCTCCGCACGATCACGGTCCGGATCGACTCGACGCCGGTGCCGGTCATCCACGCCGACGCGACCGCACCAGCCGCCGGGCCGCCCAACGCTTCGATCGCGGCCGATATCGCGGCTGATACGGTGCGCGGATGAACGGACAGTTGCTCCAGGATGCCTTCGGACACCACGTGTGGGCCACGCTGCGGGTGATCGACGCCTGCGCGGGCCTCGACCCCGAGCAGCTCGAGGCGAGCGCGCCCGGGACGTACGGCTCGATCCTCGAGACCCTCCGGCACACGGTCGGGGGCGACAGCTCGTACCTGTTCGTGCTCACCGATGGGGCGATCCCCGAGATCGACGAGGCCTCGATGGGCCTGTCCGAGCTGCGGGCCGAGATGGAGCGCAACGGGCCACGCTGGAGGGCCTTCCTGGAGCGGGAGCTCGACCCCGACGTCATGGTCATCCGGCATCGACCCGATGGCACCGAGGGCGGAGCGCCGCTCGCGGTCCGGGTCGCCCAGGCGATCCACCACGGGACCGACCATCGGAGCCAGATCTGCACCGCCCTCACGAACCTCGGGATCGAACCGCCCTCGATCGACGTCTGGGACTACGCCGACTCCCAGGGCCGCCTGACGGACACCGCCGTCACCGCCTGACTGCCGGTGGCGGGCGCCGTGCCTGCGCGCACCGGAGCTGTGGACACGCTCGCGAGCCCGTCGGATACTCCGCCGGTCCGGCCCGCGCCGTCGGTGGTCTGCGCCGGACTGCTGAGGTACCCGTCTCGTGCGTCCCGTTCGCGTTCTGAGCGCCTCGCTGTCGGCCGCCGTGCTGGGTGGCTCCGTCCTCGCGGTTGGCCTGTCGCCCGCCGCTGCCGCGGTCTTCCATCACCCGCGGATCTCCGCCCGCCCCGTCAGCAGCCTCGGCTGGGCGTCGAGCAACTGGTCGGGCTACGCCCGGACGGCAGGCGCGCCCTACACCCGGGCCACGGCGCAGTGGGTCGTGCCGAGCGTCGCCAGGAGCTCCAAGCCGACGTATGACTCCCAGTGGGTCGGCATCGACGGCTTCAACAACAGCAGCCTGATCCAGACCGGCACCGAGACTGACTACTACAACGGCTCGGCCCACTACAGCGCGTGGTGGGAGATCCTCCCCGCGGCGGAGACGCCGATCTCGTCGATCACCGTCCATCCGGGCGATCACATGTCGGCCTCGATCGCGAAGGGCTCCGGCAGCAGCTGGACGATCACGATCAGCGACACCACGACCGGCAAGAGCTTCACGACCACCCAGAGCTACACCGGTCCGGGCACCTCGGTCGAGTGGATCGAGGAGGCCCCGACGGTCGGTGGCCACGTCGCCACCCTCGCCCACTACAGCAGCCCCGACCTGTTCGACCCGGGCACGGCCAATGGCGCGAATCCGGGCCTGACCGCGAATGACGGCGGGGACATGGTCCAGCAGCACAAGCAGGTCTCGACCCCGTCCGTCCCGGATAAGGACACGGACGGCTTCAACATGGCCTACGGCAGCTCGGCTCCGGCGGCGCCGGGTTCCTGACCCCCGCTCCAGGCGCGAACCCGCGCGGGCCGCCCGGCATCGTCCGGCCGGCCCGCGTTCCATGTCCGGGTGCTTCCGCGAGGGTTCCGAATTGACGCCCAGCTCGCGGCGGCGCAGCGTCCCGCCATGGAGCGTCGCCAACCCTCGGCCGTTGCCTTCACGCTCGCGGCGATCGTCGCGGCATCGTGCACGAGCACCGCGCCTACCACACCGGTTCCGGGGCCAACGACCGCCCCGCCCTCACCGACACCCACCGCCGAGGCGCGGAACCGTACCGTCACCGCGCTCACGGGCGGCATCGCGCCGGCCGGACACGCCGTGACCATCGACCTCGCGTCGATCAGCGAGGACCGCACGATTCTCACGGTCAGCTTCTCGGGTGGCCCGGCGTTCGACCCATCCGATCCGTGCTCGTTCCATTACGTGGCATGGGTATCGACTCAGGGCGATGCCCTGAGCCTCGACATCGAGGAGCAGGCGGCTGGCGTTGCCGCCAGCC
>DASUHU010000125.1:0-5117 GCA_036273395.1 Candidatus Limnocylindrales bacterium | reverse complement strand
AGTCGTCTCCCGATCAGCCCGCCTCCTCGCGGCCGCGCGCGAGGCGGGCGTCCGGCGAGTCGTCCACGTGAGCGTGATTCGCGCTTCCGCGGACGGACCGACACCGTACGTCCGGGCCAAGGCCGCGCTCGAAGCGGTCGTCGCAGCGTCCGGGCTGGAGTGGGCGATCGTCCGCCCGACCCTGACCTTCGGGGACGACGACGTGCTCTTCAACAACCTCGCCTGGGCACTCCGGCGCCTGCCGGTGTACGGCATTCCCGGGCTGGGGCGGTATCGGATCCAGCCGGTCCACGTGGACGATGTCGCCCGGATCTGCCTCGAAGCTGCTGCCGGCCCGGGCGGGACGACCGTGGATGCGGCCGGGCCGGAGACGCTCGAGTACCGGCACCTCGTGAGCGCGATTCGCACGGCCGTCGGAAGCCGGTCGATCGTCCTGCCGATGCCCTCGGCCGGGGTGCTCGCCGCGGCGCGCGGGCTCGGGCTCCTGGTCGGCGACGTCGTGCTGCGCCGCGACGAGGTCCGGGAGCTGACCAGCAGCTTCCTCACCTCGGACCAGCCGCCCCTCGGCCGGATCTCGCCGACCGCCTGGATCGCCGAGCGCGGACCCACGCTCGGCCGGCGCTGGTCGAGCGAGCTCGCCCGGAACTACGCCTCCAACCTGGCCTAGCTCGGATCCCGCCCGGCCGGTCGCCGGCACCGTGGTCCGGCCGGTCGCGGGCACGTCGCCCGGCACCGGGGTCCGGCGCGGCGTCTGGGACATCGTCCAGCACCGGCGGCCAGCCTCGTCTGGCACATCGTCCGGCACCGATAACCGGCAGGTGATCGACTCGGACGACGATGTCCCTTGATGAACGGCGTCCAGGTGGGCCGCACGCTTCGCACGATCCGACTTCGCGCGGGCAAGCGCCAGCAGGATGTCGCGACCATTGCCGGCGTGTCGCGCTCGTTCGTCGCGAAGGTCGAGAGCGGAGCGATCGACTCGATCGACCTCGGACGGATCGATGCCGTGTGTCGGGCCCTGGGCGCCGTGCTCGACCTTCGGGTCCGCTGGCGCGGCGAGCGCCTCGATCGCCTGCTCGACGAGGCCCATGCCGCGCTCGTCGAGGTCATGGTCCGGATGCTCCGCGACGCTGGCTGGACGACGGTCGTCGAACAGTCCTTCAGCGAGTTCGGCGAGCGCGGATCGATCGACGTCTTCGCCTGGCACCCTTCGTTCCTGGCTGTCCTCGTCGTCGAGGTGAAGACGCTCATCGCGGACGCACAGGAGACGTTCGGCCGGCACGATCGCAAGGTGCGACTCGCCCCCAAGCTCGCCGCCGACCGGGGCTGGACCTGCCGACAGGTCGGGCGCCTCCTGGTCGTCGCGGATACATCCACCAATCGCCGGCACGTCGCCTCGCTCGGCTCCTCGTTCCACGCGACCTACCCATTTCGGGGCAAGCCGCTCCGGCGATGGCTCCGGCAACCCGACGGGACGATGTCGGGACTGCTCTTCGTGGCATATGCCACTGCCCGTGGCACTGGCATCCCAGCCGCCGGCCGGCTCCGTGTCGTCGTGCGGGGTGCGCGGGCGGTACGGGTTCAGACGACACCGCGGGTGGAGCATGGGCCGGCCCGGCCGTCCAGCGTCACGGAGGCTGACGTCTGAACCCGCAGGGCCGTCCACGGTCACGGAGGCTGACGTCTGAACCCGCGGGGCCGCCCAGGGTGACGGAGGCTGACGTCTGAACCCGCGGGAGGCTGGCGCGCCTTCGCCGGGGAGCCGCCCGTGACAGGCACCCGAACTGGACGTACACTCCGGCAGCCCTGCCACCGGATCGTCCGATCCGCTGGGTGACCGGGGCGTCGGTGCGGCTCGTGGGGCTTCGAGCCGTCCGCGATCGAAGATCTCAGCCCGAGGGGGTGAACCCGGGATTGGCAGAAGTCCGAGTCGGTGAGAACGAGACGTTCGAGAGCGCGCTTCGTCGCTTCAACAAGAAGATCCAGCAGTCCGGCATCCTCGCCGAGGCCCGCCGTCGCGAGCACTACGAGAAGCCGAGCGTGAAGCGCAAGCGCAAGGAAGCGAAGCGCAAGAAGAACGCGCGGACGCCCCAGGGCTGATCGTCGCCCCAGGGGTGATCCCCCGGGTCAGGGCTGATCCTCGCCCCAGGGCTGATCCCCGGGTCAGGGCTGATCCCCCGGGGTCAGGGCTGATCCTCCGGTCCGGCGCTGCGCCCAGCGCCGAGGCCAAGCTGTCGCCCCAGCCTCCTCGAACGGCGGCCCTCCCGATCGCGTTCCGACGCTCGTCGGACTGCCCGGCTTCCGACCGCCCGGTTGCCCAACCGGTGACCCTCCGTGAGCGCCTCAAGGCCGAGATCGCGACCGCCATGCGGTCGGGCGACGCGCTGCGCCGCGACACGCTCCGGATGGCCGAGAACGCCATCTACAACGGCGAGAAGCGTGACCGCCGCACGTACGACGACGACGAGGTCGCGGTCGTCATCGGCCGTGAGGTCAAGACCCGGCGGGAGTCCGTCGAGGCCTTCCGAGCCGGTCACCGCGAGGATCTCGCCTCCAAGGAGGAGCGCGAGATCGCGATCCTCTCCGAGTTCCTCCCGGCCCAGCTGTCCGAAGACGAGCTTCGCGGGCTCGTCGACGAGGCGATCGCCGCGACCGCAGCGGCCAGCCCACGGGACCTCGGCAAGGTGATGGCCTGGCTCACGCCCAGGACGCGCGGCCGGGCGGATGGCCGCCGCGCGAGCGAGGCCGTGGCCAGGCGGCTGTCGGGCTCCAGCGGGACATGACGGACCTCGCCGCGCGGGCCAGCGACGCGATCATCCCGGGTCGACGCGACCTCGTGCGCCTCGCGTTCACCGCCGGCGCGCTCGTCGTGGCGATGACGGCGATCCTCGCGATCGACCTTTCGCCCAAGCTCAACTTCCAGGCAGGCGACCTCGCCCCGACCGACATCAAGGCGCCGCGCGCCCTGACGTTCACGAATCCCGTCCTGACGACACAGGCCCAGCAGGCGGCTCGAGACGCCGTCGAGCCGCAGTACGACTACACGTCCGTCCGGGCCATCGCGATCTCCGCGGAGCAGCTCTCGGCCCTGGATCGGCGGGTCGCGGCGGTCGACGCCGCGTTCTCCGGCAACGAGACCGCGGCCCAACGCGCCTCGATCCTGCAGACCGCCGTCCCGGGCCTGTCGGACGAAGCCCGGACGACCCTCGAGGATCTCGATGCCAAGCGCTGGACGGCGGTCAGGGCCGAGGCGGCGCGGGTTCTTGACGTGACCGAGCGCACCGAGCTCCGGGACACCGAGGTGGCCCAGGCCCGGCTCAACCTGACCCAGCAGATGGCGGGCGGCCTGTCGGACAACGAGCGCCAGCTCGCGGCCGAGCTCATCAGCCCGCTCGTGATCCCGAACAGCTCGTTCAGCCAGTCGCTCACGGACCTGGCGCGGGACGATGCCGCCGCTGCGACGCCGCCCGTGGTGGAGTCGTTCGTCCAGGGGCAGGTCATCGTCCGGGCGGGCTCCAAGCTCGACGACGTCGACCTCGCCCGGATTCACGCCCTGGGGCTTGACGTTCCCACGAGCGCGGCGGACCTCGCCAGCGACGCGGGCTGGCTGATCCTGACCGGGCTCCTCGTCATGGTCCTGCTCGGGTGGATCTGGCGGTTCCGTCGGGAGTTCTGGCATCGGACGAACGTCCTGCTGCTGCTCGCCCTCCTGATCATCGTGGTGACGTTCGCGGTGAAGCTCACCGCGGGCCGGGCCGCGATGCCGTTCGCCCTGCCCGTCGCCGCGATCGGGATCCTCGTGACCGTCCTGCTCGACGCCGAGACGGCGATCGTCGTCACCGCGGTGGCCGCGATCGTGGCCGGAGCGGTGAACGGACCGTCGCTCGAGCTCGGGTCCTACGTCCTGCTGGGCGGCCTGGCCGGGATCCTCGCGGTTCGGCGCGGCGACCGCCTTGCGGCGTTCATCCAGGCCGGCGCGGCCGTCTTCCTCGCGCAGGCGCTCGTTGTCACCGCGTTCTCGCTCCTCGGCGAGCGCGATCCCACGGGCGTGCTCCAGCTCGTGGGAGCCGCGGCCATCTCGGCGGGAGCGTCCGCGGTGGCCGCGATCGGGAGCTTCGCGGTTCTCGGCAGCGTGTTCGGGCTCCTCACCGTGTTCCAGCTGCTCGAGCTCGCGAATCCGTCGCAGCGCCTGCTCCGGCGGCTGCTGATCGAGACGCCCGGCACGTACCACCACTCGCTCATGGTCGGGAACCTCGCGGAGCGCGCCGCGGAGGTCATCGGGGCGGACCCGCTGATCACCCGTGTCGCGGCCTACTACCACGACATCGGCAAGCTCGCGAACCCCGCGGCCTTCATCGAGAACCAGGCCGGCGGCGAGAACGTCCACGACCAGCTCGCACCCGAGGAATCCGCCCAGATCCTCAAGCAGCACGTCGCCGACGGGATCGACCTGGCCTACCAGTCGCGGCTGCCGAAGCCGCTCATCGCGTTCATCCCGCAGCACCACGGGACCGCGATCATGAGCTACTTCCACGCCAAGGCTCGCGAGCTCGCGGCGGAGCCGTTCGGCGGCCCGGCCACGGAGGCCGGCGGCCGTGCGGCCGACTCGATCGACCCTCGCCGCTATCGGCACGCCGGGCCGAAGCCGCAATCGCGCGAAGCCGCGCTGATCATGCTGGCCGACGGCGTCGAGGCGTCCGTCCGGTCGCTCGCCTCGCGCGACGAGACGGCCATCCGGACGATGGTCCAGCGGATCATCGCGGAGCGGATGGAGGACGGGCAGTTCGACGAGTGCGACCTGACGTTGCGCGACCTCGGCCGGATCGAGGACGCCTTCGTGGCCCAGCTGCTCGGGATGTACCACCAGCGGGTGGCCTATCCCCAGAACAAGGTCGTGGAGCTCGAGGCTCGGCGGGCCGCCGCCGGCCGCGGCGGAGGCGTCGACGACGGGGCCTGAGCCCGAGGCCGACCGGACGCGCGATCGGGATCGGGCCCTCTACGTCGGCGCGTGCCGGATCGATCTCGTGCGGCGCGGCGGGACCGCCCGGCTCCTGAGCGACGCGGGGCTCGCCCGAACCGCGGCCCGAGCCCTCGAGGCAGCGGAGGCGCCCGCTCCC
>DASUHU010000124.1:0-5048 GCA_036273395.1 Candidatus Limnocylindrales bacterium | reverse complement strand
TGATGTCGACCATGTGGATGACGCCCTCGGGGCAGACATCCGCGCAGGCGCCGCAGAGGACGCAGCGGAACGGATCGAACCAGATGTTGTAGTTGCACATCAGGCAGCGGGTCGACTCCGCGACCGCGCCGGTCGCGTCATAGCCGCGCTCGACCTGGGTCGTGAAGTTGACCTCGGGGTCCGACGACGGCATCCGCTGCTCGACCGGCGTCATCGGGATGTGCTGGCGCGGCAGGATGTCGTAGAACTCGGGCATCTCGTGACGCCACGAGCTCGTGATCTTCACGTTCGGGGTGACGGTCACGTCGGTGCGGCCGGCGAGGTAGCGGTCGATCGCGTAGGCGCACTTCTTGCCGTGCCCGGCCGCCTCGATGAGCGTCGTCGGGCCGGTCACGAAATCGCCGCAGGCGAACACGCCGCGGACGTTCGTCGCGTACGTCGCGGGATCGACCTTGACCCGGCCCCGATTGACCTCGAAGTCCGCCTGGACCGGCAGGAAGGTGAGATCCGCGGCCTGGGACACGGCCGGGATGACGAGATCCGCCTGGATCTCGAACTCGGAGCCGGGGATCGGCACGGGCGCGCGGCGACCGGACGCGTCCGGGGCGCCGAGCTTGTTCCGGATGAACTTCACCGCGGTCACGTGGCCGTCCTCGCCGATCACCTCCACCGGGCTCGCGAGGAACTCCATCCGGACGCCCTCGCGCTCGGTCTCGCCGAGCTCCTCCTCGTCGACGACCAGCTCGGAGCGCGTCCGGCGGTAGACGATCGAGACGTGCTCGGATCCGTGACGGAGGGCGGTCCGCGAGCAGTCCATCGCGGTGTAGCCGCCGCCGATGACGACGACGTCGGCCCCGATCGGGATCTCCTGGCCGAGGTTGGCCTTCTTCATGAAGTCGACGCCGTACTCGAGGCCCTCGAGGTCGGCCCCCGGCACGTCCAGGGCCACGGCGTTCATCGCGCCGGCCGTGATCGCGATCGCGTCGAAGTCGCGCTGGAGCTCGTCGAACGTGATGTCGACGCCGATCGTCGTGTTGAAGTGGAACCGGACACCGAGGCGCTCGACGAGCTTGATGTCCATCTCGATCGCCTCGCGCGGGAGGCGGAAGGCCGGGACGCCGATGAGCATCGTCCCGCCACCGAACGGCAGGCTGTCGTAGACGTCGACGCCGTAGCCCTTCATCGCCAGCTCGCGGGCGACGCTGATCCCGGCCGGACCCGCGCCGACGACCGCGACCCGCTCCGGCCGGGCATCGATGTGGGGCATGACGTCGGGGATGCCGGAGGCCTCGTGCCACTCGACGAGGAAGCGCTTCATCGCCCGGATCGCGAGGGGCCGATCGATGTCACCCCGGCGGCAGGCCCGCTCGCATGGCGCGGAGCAGACGTACGAGCACATCGCCGCGACCGGGTTCGGCTCGCGGGACAGGATGTAGCCCTCCTCGAACCGGCCCTCGGCAGCGAGATTCAGGTAGCCCCGGCAGTTCGTCCCCACCGGGCAGGCTTCCTGGCATTCGATGTTGCACTGCAGCCAGGACGCGTCGACGGGTTGGACGAGGAACTCCTGGCGGACGTCGAGCTGGCGGGCTTCGAGGGCCAAGACGCGGTCGAACCTCGTGCGTGCGGACGGTGGAGATGGTCCGGCGGCGACGATCGTCGTGCCGACCGGCGGTTCGGAATCTACCACCGCTCCTCGCACGGCTGCAGCCGTGGCAGCCGTGGCCACAGGGGGTCGCTGGGCGATCGCGAGGATCGCGGCCGCCGGTCGCCCCGACGGCGCGGTTCGGCGTTGACGCGGCGCACCCGCGTAGCTACGCTGTCGGCCGGGCCGGCGTTCCCCCGACGACGCCCGATACGAGGACTGCGGACGGCGTGACCCCGAGCGAGTTTGCCTTCCTGGCACTCGGTCTCCTCCTCGGCATCGCCACCGGCGGCGCCATCGTCGTCGTCTTCAACAGCCACCCTCCCACGCACGAGATCAAGGTCACGGTGGCCCGTGACGCCATCCCGCGCCGGGCATCGACGCTCGCCGCCGACGCGGTCCCGGGCGGACCTGCGGGGCCCGCGCCCGGAGGTCCCGGAGACCGGCGCGGGGTCGACCGCGAATCCAGCCCGGATGGCTCGCCGGATCGAACGATCGTTCGGCCCGCGCGCCCGATCGTCGCCGCGCCGACCCTGCCCTGGCTCCTCACGCCCGAGCCGCAGATCCCGGTCGAGCCCGCGCTCATTCCAAGCCCAGCTCCGGCCGTGCTCACGGCCATCGCCATCCAGCCCGAGCCGGATCCGATCCTCGTGGCGCTCGACCTCGCTGGGCCGCAGACGGCCGCGTCCGGCGGGCCTGCCGCGGAGCGCCGCGGGTCGACGGCCGATCGGCGGCCATCGTTGCTCGCCGGCCTCCTCGCGGGCTCGTCCGCGGAGCAGGCCCGGCTCGTGGACGCGGTCGCGGGCGAGGATCCGGACCAGCGCGCCGCGTGGGAGGTCCTCGTCGCCCGGTTCGTTGGCGCCGTTCGACAGCGGTCCCTGGACCTCGGGTTCGTAAACGTGGCACTAGGGAACCCGTTCTGGGACACCTTCACGCTCGGACAGTGCCGCCAGATCGTGACCGCCCTGGCCTCGACCGGCCGGCGCTTCGATGGCCGAGCTGGCTGGGCGGACGCGATGGTCCCGACCTACCGCGACCTGACGCGCGCGGCCGCGGAGAGCGGCATCGACCCGCTTCGGATCCGCGCGTGGCCGAACAGCGATGAGATCGCCGAGCTGTTCCGGGGCGCGTCGATCGCGGCCGGCGAAGCGGTCGCGGATGCCGCGCCCGGTCTCGATCCGGAGGAGCTCCAGGCGTTCCTCGGCGAACGCAACCGCGACCTCGACGAGCTCTGGCAGGTCTGGGACGTCGTCCGGGCCGCGCTCCTCGCGGAGACCTTCGCCCCCGCCTGAGCCCGCCGGGCGGGACGGGGTCACTCAGGACTCCGAGGCCGTCTCCTCGGGATCGTCGTCGATGACGATCACCCGCAGGGCCTCACCGGCAGCGGCCCCGATGGCCGCGCCCTCCTCGGCCGCCCATGACCGGATCCGGGACTCCAGGTCCTCGGGATGGCGCAGCTGGCTGGCATGGGCCCGCAGCGCACCGATCTTCCGATCGATCGTGGTCGAGACATCGATCCGGGCATTCGGGACGTTCGACCAGAACAGGTAGAGCCGCCGGACGCGGTGCGGCTCCAGGCCATCGCGGGTGACGAGCCACGGGAACGCCATCGCGTTCCTCGCCGCGGGATAGACCGCGTCGACGGCCGCCAGCCCGGCGGCCCGGTGATCGGTGTGGTTGATCCCGCCGTCGCCATGGAACAGGGCCTCGGGATCGGTGGCCAGGACCGCGTCCGGGCGGAAGGTCCGAATCTCGCGCACGAGGTGCTCCCGCAGCGCGAGGTCGTTGACGAGCGCGCCGTCGGGCTGGTTGAGGAACGTCACACCGGCGTAGCCGACCACCTCGGCCGCCGCGCGCTGCTCGCGTTCGCGAAGCGCCGCGAGGTCGAGTGGGTCCGTTGTGGCGTCATCGGCGCCGGCATCGCCGCTCGTGCAGCACACGAGCCAGCCCTCGGAGCCCTGGTCGATCCAGCGGGCACAGGTCGCCGCCGGCCCGAAGTCGGCGTCGTCGGGATGGGCCGCGATGACCATGAAGCGGTCCGGACGCCACGTGTGGGCCGCCTCGGCGGGCGCGCTTGCTGGCGCGATCTCGGGATCGGGCTGCGCCTCGGTCATGGCCTCACTGGGCGCGGGCGGCTCGTTCCTCGGCGAGGGCCTCCAGGACCTGGGCGGCATGGCCATCGGCCTTGACGTTCGGCCAGGC
The DNA here is from genome assembly GCA_036273395.1 of Candidatus Limnocylindrales bacterium. GTDB lineage: Bacteria > Chloroflexota > Limnocylindria > Limnocylindrales > CSP1-4 > UBA5189. Next base: position 1,204 of record DASUHU010000124.1, on the reverse strand, counting down.
CCGGGCGATCCGGAGGTCGGGGTCGATCAGGTAGGTCGAGCGGCCGAGGCCCATGTACGTCTTGCCGTAGTTCTCCTTGAGCCGCCAGGCCCCGTAGCGGGTCGAGACCTCCTTGTCGACGTCGGACAGCAGCGTGAACGGGAGGTCGAACTTCTCCCGGAACCGGCGATGGCTGTCCGCGCCGTCCGGGCTCACCCCCCAGACCTCGGCGCCCGTGTCCTTGTAGGTCTGATGGACATCGCGGAACTGGCACGCCTCGGTCGTGCAGCCCGGGGTGTCATCCTCGGGGTAGAAATACAGGACCGTCCATCGGCCGCGCTGGTCCGCGAGGTGGTGGACCCTGCCGGACTCGTCCGGCAGCTGCACGTCCGGAGCGGCCTGGCCGGCCTCCGGCGTGGTGGGTGCGGGAACGCTCATCCGCCGAGATTAGCAGGGGTCTCCACGATCAGGAGCCGGCCGGACGTGGCCGAGACCGTCGCCGCCTCGGTGGTTCGGACGTTGCTCAGTCCGCGCGCGGGCCCGAGGACGAGCGGCTCGTCGCGGAGTGGATAGCGGAGGCCGGTCGTCTCGATCCCCGCGACCTCGGCATCGAGCGGGACGAGCGACACGATGTCGCCGACCCGGCCCGTCAGGACGCGGCTCGCGCGCTCGCCGCGGGCGTCTGGAGCCGCGAGAAGCGACACGCGGGCGCGCGGGTCCACGATCTGGACGCTCGCGCCACCCGAGAAGGCCGGGTGCGCGAGCAGGAACACGTTCGCGAGCTCGTGGTCGAGGCGCGGGCCCCGACGGGCACCCAGGATCGAGATCCGCGCGACGCCGGGGCGCAACGCCCGGAGCACGGCCAGCTCGAGGTCGGATTCGTCCTTGGCGACCGCGGCGAGCTGGATCGCGACCCCCTTGCTCCTCAGGGCCTCCAGCTCGTCCCCGGACAGCGAATCGCCGTCGCCGGCCCACTCGGCCACCTCGAGCCCCAGCGCCGCGGCGAGCCGGGCGCCGCCGTCGGCCGCCACGACGATCGACACGTCGTCATCCCAGCCCGGCCAGGCCGCGTCGAGGTCGTCCCGACGTGGTGGATCGCCGTCCCCCAGGACGAGCGCGTGACCCCGAAGGCCGTCGGTCATCGCATGCCGGACGTCGCCGGCGGCGCGCGCGCGAGCCGCGTCCTGACGGGCCGGGTCGGCGACATCGTGTCGCTCGTCCCGCT
>DASUHU010000123.1:0-4471 GCA_036273395.1 Candidatus Limnocylindrales bacterium | reverse complement strand
CTTTCGTGACAGTTCGGGCCGGCGGATGAAGGTCAGATGAAGATGAGTGCGGAACCGGCTCGCTGTCGACGGGAACGTACGGTTCGGGTGGGATAGCGCCAAGCCGTACTTCGGTCAGGTTGTGGGCAGTACCCTCGGAAGCGGACCGGTGCGCGGAGGCAATGTGCGGTCCGGGTGGGCTGTCAGCGCCGCCGCGAGCCTCGGGGCGGAGGCGCGGAGCGGCGCCCAGGCGAGAGCGCCGCGACGGCCACGAGGACGACGATCACCACGGCCAGGCCACCGAGCCCGAGCGTCAGCAGCGTGTGGTCGCTCTCGCCGCTGACCGTCCCCGGACTCGATCCCGGGGTCGGCGCGCCCCCGATGGCCCCGCTCGTCGGGAGGCCGCTCGCCCCTCCCGAGCCGGCTGCCGACGCCGTGAGCCCCGAGGGCGCCGTCGCCGCGGTCGCGACCGGCGCGGCCGCCGTCGGTGCCGGCGGCGCGGCGAGCAGCGCGAACTCCCCGAACGAGGTCACGACGCCCTCGAACGTGGCCCCGACCCCTGCGGTCGTGGTCGCAACGACCTGCCACGACGTGCCGTCGAACCGCGCCACCGATGCGGTGTCCTGGTTCGCGTCCGGCGCCCGAAGGACGACCGAGACCTCGGCCGCGGGATCGGCCGTCACCGCAGCGCCGGCCTGGTTCGTGACGAGGATCGCGTAGACGTTGCCGGTGATGACCTGCCCGGCGGGAGCCGGCACGGCCGGCGGCTGGACCGCCTCGATCGAGACGTCGATCCGCGTGGAGCCGCTCGGCAGGATCAGGCCGCCGGGGATGGCGAACACCTGGGCCTGCGGAACCGTCTCCGGCGTGGCCACCGCAAGCAGCGGGCTCGAGCCGCCCGTCACGTCGACCTTCGCGGTCGCGCCCTGCGGATCGCCTCGCTGCCCGGCGGGCGGATCCAGCCAGCGGTACGGCTCGACCGGCACCACGCCGTCGTAGACCGGCACGAACGGCCGACCTCCGACGATGAGCGCGCCGAGTGCAAGGATCGCGCCGAGCAGCAGCGCCCGGCGCGCAGGCGAGCCCGATGCGGCGCGGGACCTCATAGCCACCAGGTGGCGAGGTCCGCGATCGCGTGCGCGAGCCACGGCGCGAGGATCCCCCGGCTCTCGAGACGCAGGCCGGCCAGCCACACGCCCACCCCGAGGTCGAGCGGGATGACGTGCCAGCCGTAGAAGGGCACGTGCATCAGGGCGAAAGCCAGGCTCGTCGCCCCGATCGCCCACCACGGTCCTCCGAGCTCGGCGACTCGCCGGAACAGGGCCCCTCGAAGGAGGGCCTCCTCGCCGCCCGCCACGACGAGCGTGGCGAGGGCCCAGCCCGGGAAGGCCACGCCGCGACCAAGCTCGGCCAGGGATGGCACCTGGCCGATCCCGCCGACCAGCCTGGCCAGGATCGCGAGCCCGATCAGGGCCGCGCCGCCGAGGATCCCGAGGACCAGACCTCGGAGGAGGGGCCCTCGGAGGAAGGCGCCTCGCCGGAGGGCGGACCGATCATCGAGCCAGGCGATGGCCAGCAGGCCGGCCCCGAACACGAGGCCGACGCTGACCCCGTCCGCGACCCCGCTCGCGCTCGCCCAGTACCGGAGCCCCACGGCGACGCCGAGACCGGCGAGCAGCGCGAGGGGTCTTCGAGACGCGCGGCCCGGGCGTCCCCGGTCCAGCGCCTTGGAGCCTTCGGGAGCGAGCGCCGGGGCGACCGCGGCGGTCACCGCGTCAGGGGGACGTCGATGATCGGACCCGTCGCGTAGCTGGGCGGCCACACGAACGCGTACTGCTTCACGGCCTGCCACTGCCAGATCACGGCCGCCGCGCGCTCGTTCTGGCCAAGCGACGCGGGATCGCTCGAGAAGCGGAGGCCGGCGCCGTTCGGGAGTGAGCCGCTGGGCAGGTCCACGGAGCGAGCCGCGGCCGCGACCTGCGGCGCATCGAGGCCACCCGAAGCCGGAGTGGCCGTCGGGAGCACGTCGTGGAACAGCGCCCAACCTGCGGAGAAGCCCGAGAGCGCCTCCTCCGTGGCCGAGGCCGGGGCGGACTCGGCGGGGCCGATCAAGTCGTAGCCGTCATCACCCGAGGTCGGAGTCGCCCAGGAAGCCGGTGCCTCCGACGGTCCCGATGACGGCGCGCTCCACGTTCCTGCGCTCGTGGCCGGGACGGACGTCCACGCCGGCCCGCCGCCACTCGCCGCCGACCAGGCTGCCGCAAAGCGGTCGTAGGTCGCGCGCGCCGCCGGATCGAGGGCATCGGGCCGGAAGCCGGCCGTCGGCCGGTCCGAGGCGAAGATCCCGATCGCATCGGCGCCGAGATCTCCCGCGAAGTCCGGATCGCACTCGGCCATCGTCGAGCCAATGAGCGCGCCGACCTTCAGATTCGCTGCGAGCATCGCCTGCCGGAACGCGACCCCGTCGGGAACATGGGAGGCGAGGATGATCGCGTCCGGGCGGGCGGCTCGAAGCGCCGCCATCACGTCCGGCCAGCGCGGCACCGCCAGGTTGTACGGGATCTGCGCGACGACGTTCAGGCCGTCGGCCGAGGCGGTCCTGGCCGCGGCATCGGCGACCGAGGTCGCGTACGCGTCCTCGGCGACGACGATCGCGACCCGGAGCTGCCCTGGGCTCTTGTCGAGGCGTGGCGCGAGCTGCTGGGCCGCGAACGCGGCCGAGTTGGTCCCGAGCGTCGAGCCGTTGGTGCCGACCCGGAACACGAGCGGCAGGCCTCTGCCGGTCAGCTGGTCGGCCACGGCGCCGGCTTCCCAGTAGAGCAGGCCGGCGCTGCTCGCCGCCGCGCTCGCCGCGATCGAGAGGTCGGACGAGTACGCGCCAATGACGACCGACACGCCCTGGGCGGCGAGGTCGGCCATGACCGACGGGGCCTGGTCCCGAGCGTCCAGGTTCCGCTCCACGAGCTCGATCGGCCGGCCGTTCACGCCGCCATCGGCATTGACGAACCGTGCCGCGATCCGGACGCCCTCGCGCTCGGCGTCCGCGAGGCCGGCAGCGTTCGGCACCGATGGGAACACGGCCCCGATCCGGATGGGCTGCGCGGCGGGTCCGGCGACGCCGAGGAGACCGCTGACGACGGCGACCATCGCGCTCAGCGTCAGTGCGAGGATCAGCAGGCTGAGGACCCGCTTCGGGACGGAGGCGAGCGCGGGACGGCGGATCATGCAACCTCCACGAGTCGGGCGCCAGACACGGTAGCGGGCTCAGCCACGACGCGACGTCGGGCGGCCCCCGCCTCCCCGCCCGCCAGGCCCACCTCGCCGGTCGCGCCGACTCGAGCGAGAGCGGCCGGCGCGAGATCGAGCGGCCTCCGCCGCCTGGGCGGCGTGCGCCGCTTCCGCCGCCGACCGCCGCCGAAGCCAGGTCCGGATGCCGAAGATGGCCATCGCGGCGACCACCACGCCGACCGTCGCCGCGATGAGGATGGTCGTGACGGTGATTCCGGTCCCGAGGTCCACGACGGCGAAGTCACCGAGATCCGTCACCTCGACCGTGTAGATCGCGAGGTTCGGATCGTGCTGCGACGGCAAGGTCGACCACGCGCCGCCGGCATAGCGCATGACGACCCCGTTCGCCTCGAAGCCCGGGCCGCGCATCGCGACCGTGATCTGCTGCCCGCTCGCGGCGGGCACGGCTTTGCCGCCCGAATCCGTGACCGCGATCCGGTACACGTTCCCCGCGATCGCGCCGGAGGGGACCGCCGCCGCTGGTTGAACGGGCGTGATCGTCACGTGGAGCGAGGTCGTGCCCGAGGGCACGGCGAACGCACCGGCCGTGGCGATGACCTGCGCCTGCGGCGGGCTCTCGCCGGTCGCGGCGGTGAGGACCGGGCTCTGCCCGCCGGCCACCGCCACGTCCTGGTCGTAGCTCGTCGGGGCCCCAACCTCACCCGAGCCCGCGACCGGGTTCAGATAGCGGTACGGCGCGACGACCGAGACGCTGTCGTAGATCGGCCAGCCGATCGGCAGGGTCAGCTGCGCGAGCGCCGCGAGGCCCAGGCCGGCCGCGAGGGCGAGCCTCGCCGGTCGCCGGGCCGCCAGCCGGCCGGCCAACGAGCTGCCGTGAGGGTCGATCGGAGACCTCGCCTACTTGACCGTGAAGAAGACCTTGTTCGACCACACCCGCGGGCTGAAGGGGGCATGGTCGGCAGCGACGAACTCGGCCTGGAGGACGTACGTCCCGGGGTGGACCGGCAGGTCCTGGGTCAGGCCGTAATTCATCGACACGAGGACGTTGTCGACGTAGAGGTGGACGTGGCCCTCGGTCGGCGTGATGTTGGTGCTCGTCTGGGTCACGATCGTCGCGCCCGTGAGTGACAGGACGATGTGCACGCTGTCGCCAGGGACCTGTTCGTTGTTCGTCGGCTGGACGATCGTGACGACCGCCGGCGAAGAGGGCCGCGGACCGAGCGAGCCGCCAGCCGACGCCCCT
>DASUHU010000122.1:0-2257 GCA_036273395.1 Candidatus Limnocylindrales bacterium | reverse complement strand
GCGATCGTCGCGCCGCCACCGGATCCGGTCGCCGAGCCGGTCGAGGATGCCCGCCGCGCCCTGCAGCCAGGACCAGGCCCGGATGTCGGCCGTGGTCGACGGCCCGAAGGCGGCGAGGTAGCGAAGGACCGCAGCGTCCTCCGCGGCCGCTCGAGCGTCGGGATCGTCCGAGATCTCGCCCGAGGGCCCGAGCCACGCGCGGAGCGTCGTCATGCGCGGCGGCGCGGATTGCGACAGGAGGCCGCGCGGCGGTACCTGGACAAGCGGCACGCGGTAGCGAACCGCCAGTCCGAGGTCCACCGCCTCGTAGGAAGGCCAGTGGCGTTGGAGTGCCCGGCCCAGCTCGGCGATGCTCAACGGCGCCTCGTCCAGCAGCTCCGTACCGGCGCGCACGATCGCCGGGACGTCCGCGCCCGCGAGCCGGCGCTGGAAGAGGCTGCCGGCGAATGCCCGCTCGCAGACGGCCTGCATCGCGGTCCGGAGCGCGACCGCGTCCCGCGCCGTCACGAGGTGGAGGGTGGTCCGCATGAGCGTCATCCGGACGACGCGCCGCTCCAGTAACAGCCGCTCCAGCGCCGCCGCCTTGAACCCCTCGATCCGAGACCACAGCGTGATGTAGGGATCTCGCGGGACCTGGGCCTGGAGCCCGACGAGCCGCTCGACCATTGCCTCGGGCCTCGCCGCGGCGCGCTCCAACAAGCCCTGCCTGGCCAGCAGGGTCCGGTTCAGCGTCCGCCGATCGAGCGGCGGGCCGTCCAGCGCGCGGCGGCTCGGGGGCACGGTCTGGGTCGCTCCTCGTCCCTGTCACGGATTCGTCCGGGAGTTTCGACGTCAGGTGTTGTCGGAATCGATCGTCGTGCGTACGATTGAGCGAGATCACGGCGCGGCGCGCCGTCAGCCTAGCCCTTGGAGACTTCGTTCCCGATGATCGACCAGCAGCCCACGGTCCTGTCCCTCACGGATGCCGCTGCCACCAAGCTGCACGAGCTCACGAAGGAAGAGGCCAACCCGAACATCGGCCTGCGGGTCTACGTCTACTCGGGCGGCTGCTCGGGTTATCGCTACGGGATGATGCTCGAGGACCAGCCGACCGCCGAGGACAACGTCCTCGAGGCGAACGGCGTCCGGGTCTACGTCGACGGCAACAGCATCCCGCTCATCCAGGGCTCGCAGATCGACTATGTCGACACACTCATGGGCGCCGGTTTCACCGTGAACAATCCGAACGCGGTCGCGGCCTGCGGCTGCGGCTCGAGCTTCCGCACCGCGGACGACGCGGGCCAGGCCCGGAGCTGCGCGCACTGACGCGACGCGGGCAGGCGACGAGCCTGGCCGGCTGACGAGCCACGAGGCCGCCGGGCAACCGGCGGCTTCTTGATTCCCTCGATCTCCCGGCACGCGATGATCGCGCGATGATTCGCGCGATGGAGGAACCTTGATCGCCTCGGTGGCGCCCCGACTGGACCCGCCTCGGCTGCGCGACGCCGTGCAGCACCTCGACGAGATCGCCGATCGGACCTTCGCGGGCTGGAAGGTGCCGGGACTCGTCTATGGCGTGGTCATCGACGGGGAGCTCGTCCACAGCCGGGGCCTCGGGACGCTGCGGGTCGGCGAGGATGCCCCGCCCGATGCCGACTCGGTGTTCCGGATCGCGTCGATGACGAAGAGCTTCACCGCCGCGACGATCCTGTCCCTCCGAGACGAAGGCCGGTTGCGCCTGGATGACCCCGTCGCGCTCCACCTGCCCGAGCTCGCCTCGCTGCGCGGCCCGACGCTCGACAGCCCTCCGATCAGCCTGCGCCATCTCCTGACGATGACCGCGGGCTTCCCGACCGACGATCCCTGGGGCGATCGGCAGCAGGGGCTCGATCCCCGGGCCTTCCTGGAGCTCGCCGCTCGAGGCCTGTCGTTCGCCTGGGCGCCCGGAACGCGGTTCGAGTACTCGAACCTGGGGTACGGGCTCCTGGGCCGGGTCATCAGCGCCGTGACGCGGCGCGAATACCGTGATGCGGTCCGGGAGCGCATCCTCGATCCGCTGGGCATGACCTCGACCGGCTACCTCCAGTCGGAGGTGCCGCCGGAGCGGCTGGCCCGCGGCTACGTCTGGCGCGACGGCGCATTCCGGCCCGAGCCGATGGACGAGTACGGCGCCCTGGCCTCGATGGGCGGGGTCTTCACCTCGATCCGGGACCTCACGACCTGGGTCTCCGGGTTCCTCGACGCGTTTCCGCCCCGCGACGAACCCGGCCTGCCGGTG
>DASUHU010000121.1:0-4625 GCA_036273395.1 Candidatus Limnocylindrales bacterium | reverse complement strand
CGTGTGGGTGTGGAGGTCGATCGTCGCCGCCGCCGGGGGCACGATCGGCGCCGGGACGGTGTGGCGCGTCGAGCCGGCTGGGCGCGCGGGGCCTGCAGTCACGCCTCCCAGACCTGCTGGATCCGCTCGATCGCCAGGGCTCGCCCCGTCGCCGGCTCGATGTCGACCTGGGTGGCATTGAGGAGGACGGGCCCCTCACCGACCTCGAACCGCGTCGGCAGCCCGTTGAGGAAGCGTGGCAGGACCGTCTTCGGGTCGAAGCCGATGACGCTCCAGACCGGGCCGGTCATCCCGAGGTCGGACTGGTAGGCCGTGCCGGAGGGCAGGATCCGCTCGTCCGCGGTCGGGACGTGGGTGTGGGTGCCCACGACCGCGGAGGCCCGGCCGTCGAGGTGGATGCCCATCGCGGTCTTCTCCGAGGTGATCTCGCAGTGGAAGTCGACGAGCCGGACCGGTGGCAGGCTCTCCGATGACTCCTCGAGCAGCCGCTCCACGTCGAGGAACGGATTCTCGATCGGCTGCATGTACGTCCGGCCCTGGAGGTTGATGACCGCGAGCTCGCTGCCGTCGAGCGCGTGGTACGTGCCCCAGCCTCGGCCCGGGACGCCGTTCGAGCCGTAGTTCAGGGGTCGCAGGATCCGGCCGTCCTCGCGCTCGAGCTCGGTGTAGATCTCGCGCTTGTCCCAGATGTGGTTGCCCGAGGTGATGACGTCGACCCCGGCGCCGAGGAGCGCCTCAGCGGTCGAGGCGGTGAGGCCCATCCCGCCGGCGAGGTTCTCGCCGTTCGCGGTCACGAAGTCGACCGAGCGCTCCTCGCGAATCCGCGGGAGGAGCGCCTCGACGGCCTGGCGGCCGGGCTTCCCGATCACGTCGCCGATCATCACGACGCGGAGCGCGCCCGCCGGTCGCGGCCGGCCGCTGTTGGGCGGCTCGCCGAGGCGGACGCGGCCGGCCGCTCTGCCGCCGTTCGGGGAATGGGTCACGGCGGCGAGGCTAGCATCCGGCGGTTGGTTGACGCGCCCGAGGGCCGGGCCTACCGTCGGCCGGTCCCCGATCTGCCCGCGCCCGAGGTCCCCATGTCCCCGCGACCCATCGCTTCGGCGGTTCGCATCCTCGTTGCCGCCGCCTCGATTGCGGCCCTGTCCCTCGCGGTCGCGTCGCCGGCCGCCGCCGCGAGCACGCACGCCAGCGGCAAGGCGCCGAAGGCCACCCGCGGCTACGACGTCTCCTGGCCGCAATGCGGCGGGAGCCTCCCGTCGAACCCGCTGTTCGGGATCGTGGGCGTCAACAAGGGCATCGTCTTCAGCGCCAATCCCTGCCTCGCCACGGAGATCCACTGGGCCGGCGGGACGCGGGCCCAGCTCTACGCCAACACCGGCAATCCCGGTCCCCAGCTCTCGAGCCACTGGCCGACCGGCCAGGCCACGCCTCGGACGTGCAGCGCCACGAGCCCGGACACGGCCGATTGCGCCTTCGACTACGGCTGGAACGCGGCCCGGGACTCGTATGCCGATGCCTCCGCCGCATGGTCGTCGCTCGCGCTCGGCGGGAGCCCGGCCGCGAGCCCGTGGTGGCTCGACGTCGAGACCGGCAACAGCTGGCGCACCGACACGACCCTCAACGTCGCGGCCCTCCAGGGAGCGGTCGCGGGCCTCCAGTCCGAGGGCGTCTCGACGATCGGCGTCTACTCGACGCAGTACCAGTGGACGCAGATCACCGGCGGTTCCTCGGCCTTCTCGGCGAACGCAAGCTGGATCGCCGGCGCGTCGAGCCTCAGGAACGCCCAGTCACGATGCGCCGGCCCGTCGTTCACCGGCGGTCGCGTGGCCCTCGTCCAGTACCCCGCCTCGGGCTTCGACGCCGACCTCGCCTGCTAGGGGCGCGTCGCGGACTCGGTTACTTCGCGTACTCGACCGCTCGGGTCTCCCGGATGACCGTGACCTTGATCTGGCCCGGGTAGGTCAACTGGTCCTCGATCTTCTTGACGATGTCCCGGGCGAGCCGCGTGGCCGACAGGTCGTCGATCTCCTCGGGCCGGACGAGGATTCGCACCTCGCGCCCGGCCTGGACCGCGAACGACTTCTCGACGCCGGTGAAGCTCTCGGCGATCGCCTGGAGATCCTCGAGCCGCTTGACGTACGTCTCCATCGTCTCGCCCCGCGCGCCCGGTCGCGATGCGCTGATCGCGTCGGAGACCTGGACGATCGGCGCCTCGAGGCAGGCGTACTCGACCTCCTGGTGGTGGGCCGCGATCCCATTCACGACCTTGAACGGCAGCTCGTGCTTCTGGGCGATCTGGGCCCCGATGGCCGCGTGCGGCCCTTCGACCTCGTGGTCGACGGCCTTGCCGATGTCGTGCAGCAGGCCGCCCATCTTGGCGGCCATGACATCGGCCCCGATCTCCGAGGCGATGACCGACGCGAGGTTGGCGGTCTCGATCGAGTGGACGAGGACGTTCTGGCCGTAGCTCGTGCGGTACTTGAGCCGGCCGAGGAGCCGGATGAGGTCCGGCGGCAGGCCCGGGACCCCGACGTCGTACGCGGCCTGCTCGCCGGCCTGACGGATCACGAGATCGACCTCGGCCGTGGCCTTGGCCACCACCTCTTCGATCCGGCCGGGATGGATCCGGCCGTCGCCCATGAGCTTCGTGAGCGAGAGTCGGGCGATCTCGCGGCGGACCGGGTCGAAGCCCGAGAGGACCACGGTCTCCGGCGTGTCGTCGATGATGAGGTCGATTCCGGTGGCCTGCTCGAGGGCCCGGATGTTGCGGCCCTCCCGGCCGATGATCCGGCCCTTCATCTCGTCGTTCGGGAGGTGGACCACGGTCACGGTGTGCTCGGCGGTGTGATCCGCGGCGACCCGCTGCATCGCGGTGACGATGATGTCGCGGGCCTTCTCGGTGGCCTCTTCGCGAGCCCGCCGCTCGATCGAGCGGGCGAGCTTGACCGCATCGTGCTCGGCCTCCTCGCGAACGGCCTCGAGGAGCATCTCCTTGGCCGACTCGGCGGACAGGCCGCTCAGCTTCTCGAGGGCGATGACGCGCTCGGCGTTGAGCTTCGCGATCTCCTCGCGCTGGCGGTCGAGGTCGATCTCGCGCTCGAGGAGCTTGCGGTCCCGCTGCTCGAGCATGTCCGAGCGCTGGTCGAGCTGCTCGTCGCGCTGGAGGAGCCGCCGCTCGACGGCCCCGAGCTCGTTCCGGCGTGAGCGGGCCTCATCGTCCGCCTCGCGCTGGAGCCGGATCTTCTCTTCCTTGGCCTCGAGGATCAGGTCCTTCTGTTGCGCCCGGGCATCGGCCACGATGCGGGCAGCCTTCTCGTTGGCAACCTTGATCGACTGGTTGGCCCAACGACCGCGCGCCAGGAATCCAGCGGCACCGCCGAGGACCAGCCCACCGACCAGCGCCACGAGGGCGATGGCAGCGCTGTCCATCTTCTCCTCCCATCCGGCGCCAATGCCGGCGCCGGACGCGTCATCTGCAACGGGCTGACCGCGGGCCGGAGGAGCGGCTCGTCACGGCGAGGCAGCTCCGCCGGGGGCGGTGGCTCTGCCGCGTAGCCTACAACCGCCGGCCCGCCGACCGCCGGGGAGGAGCCGTCAGGTGGAGCGTCGGCGGCGCGGACCGATGGGCGCCGCGGCCGCCGGCTGCGCTATCGCGAGTCGCTTCGCCAGACCATCCAGGCGCCGACGCCGACCGCGAGCGCCGCGATCCAGTTCACGAGAAGCCCGAGCAGGAGCCCGCCGTCGAGGGTCGAGGTGTTGCGGAACGTCTCGAGGATGTCCCCGATCGTCGGGATGACGAGCACCGCCGCGGTCCCGCCGAGGATCATCGCGTAGGGAATCGGCCAGGTCGTGCCGGGCTTCATCGCTCGCGCGTAGATGAGCAGCGCGATCTCGGCCGCGGCGAGCTCGACTTCGATCGGCGCACCGCCGAGGCCGAGCAGGTCCGCGAGCAGCCAGTTCCCGATGACGACCAGGGTCGCGGCGCCCGCAAGCGCGAGCTGCTCGCCCTGACTGAGCCGCGACCAGAATGCCGTCGCGGCACTTGGCGCCGCGGCGGGCGCGGCGGTCGGGGACGAAGTCGGTTCCGGGGTCATGACACACCTCCGCGAACGTCGTTCCCCCGGCGTCGGCGCGACGATACCTCGCGCATGCGCCCGCGACGAGGCACATTGCTCAGTCCGGCTCGGCCCCCGTCTCGTCGGCGGCCTGGCCGCTGGCCTGGCCGCCGGCCCGGTCGCCGAGCTCGTCGCCGGCGCGCGACGCCAGCCGCCCGGCGAGGTCCGGATCGAAGCCGTTTCGCACGAGCAGCCCATACGCCCGCTGCCGGCGGACGCGCGGGTCCGCGACCCGCCCGAGCTGCGACGCGTGCCGCTCCAGGAGCCGCGCCGCGGCCCCGAGGTCCGGGTCGTCCTCGCCACCCGGTTCCGGCCGCCGCGCGGCCATCGCCTGGTCGACCAGCCCACGATCGACGCCCTTGAGTGCCAGCTCGCGCCGGAGGGCGCGCTCGCCTCGCGGGCGAGCGCGATCCCGGGACTCCACCCAGGCGGCCGTGAACACGCTGTCATCGAGGATGCCGAGCGATGTCAGCCGCTCGATCGCTCCATCCACGAGCCCGGGCTGGTAGC
>DASUHU010000120.1:0-2116 GCA_036273395.1 Candidatus Limnocylindrales bacterium | reverse complement strand
TAGATCGGCAGCTGGACGGTGACCCGGGGCCAGACCTCGGGGATGACGGCCCGCGGCCGGCGGGCGGACGTTCGGATGGCGGTCAGGGTTAGGTACATGAAGTCGAGGCCGTACACGAACAGCGCGACGAGGACCACGAGGTAGGCGACCGTCGCCACCGTCCCGAGCGCGCTAGCCGGCATGCGGCACCGGGGTCGAGTCGGAGCGTGTGGCCCGGACGTAGGCCGCCGCCCAGAGCCCGAAGGTGATCCAGAGCCAGATCCGGCCCGGCTCGTAGGTCCAGGTGTAGTAGTCGAACAGCCCAACGACCGTGACAACCGCGAGCATCGCCGACGCGATCGCGAGCTCCGCTGTCGCCGCGAGCCGTCGCCGCCCGAGCGCGACCCACGGCGCGATCATCGCGAGCACGAGGAGCACGGCCCCGAGGATCCCGGTCTCTGCCGCGGCGTCGAGCGGGACGAGGCTCGCCGGCTGCACGTCGTAGGCGAACTCCGGCTGGGCCAGGGCCATGGCCTCGGGCAGGACGCCGATCCCGACGCCCACCAGCGGATGCGCGAGCGCCACGTCCAGGCTCACGTCGCCGACCGCGACGCGCTCCACCACCGAGCGGGTCTCGGTCGCGATCGCACCCTGCGTCCCCGTCCTCGCCAGGACCCACGGCAGGAAGGCGATGAGGAGCGGCGCGGCAGCGAGGGCGCCGACCGCGACGAGGGCTCCCGGGCGCCGGATCGACGCCGAGGTCCCGGTGCTCCGGACGACGAGTGCGGCGACCACCAGCCCGGCGCCGAACGCCAGCCAGGCCGACCGCGAGAATGTCAGGAACAAGCCGGCGGTGCCGATCGCGAACACCACCGCCAGAGCCAGCTGCCGGCGTTGCCGAGCCGGCCGCTCGAGGGTGACGAACCAGCCGCCGACCAGGAGCAGCCCGGCCGCGAGCAGCCCGCCAAGGATGTTCGGGTGATCGCTGAGCCCGTACCCGCGGAGCAGCCGGACGCCCGCGCCGTCGGTCACGACGCTGACCGACTGGTCCGGGCGAAGATCAAGCTCGCCGAGCGCGGGCAGCCCGATCGAGTGCTGGCCAAGGACCTGCGCGATGGCGACCGCCGCCTGGATGGCGACCATGATCGAGACCGGCCCGACGAGGTCGCGCAGCCGGACCTCGTTGAGCACGTACAGCCCGAGCAGCGCGAGGCCCGCGAGGTGGATCGCCTGCACGGCCGCGAGTCCGGGGTCAAGCGAGAACGGCACGCCGATCGCGGCGACGACGACGAGGCCCGCGAGTGGCAGCGTCACGAAGCGCGGCCCGGTCCCGATCGGACGCGGCTCCGCGATCAGGCTCACCAGCCACGCCGCCAGGGTCACCAGCGCGGCGATGTCGCTCCAGAACAGCAGCAGGTCGGTGAAGTCCGAGTAGACCGGCGGAATCGGCCGAGCGAGGAGCTCGATCTGGGCGCGGAACGGACTGAGCACGAGCAGTACGGCGAAGGCCGCCCGGGCGGCGATCCGGGCGAGGTCGCCGAGCGAGGCCGTTCGTTGTCGCGCCGCGAGGATCGCCTCATCCGTCGCGGGCACCGGCTGCCGCCTCGCGATCACCGAACCGGCTCGCGACGCGTCGCTCCGGCCGCGAGCTGGACGCTGACCGCGGCTGCCCACTCGGGGACGCTGCCGACGGGGGCCCGCTCGAGTCGCGTGGCCCCGGCGGCGGCCGCGGTGCGATCCGCGATCGGGTTGCCCGCCGCTGCCCGCACGAGCGCGAGCATCGAGGCATCGAAGATCCCGGCATCGAACCGTGCCGCGGATGCCCGGAGCGCCACGGGATCCAGGGGCTCGGCGAGGGCGCGGCCCATCGCCTCGACGAGCGCCTCGGTGGATGGCTCGGGGAACAGGAACCCCGTCTCGCCATCGGCGATGATCTCGTTCGAGCCGCCGGCCGCGAACGCGATCGGGGGACGGCCGGCGGCCTGGACCTCGGCCGTCGTCATCCCGAAGTCCTCGATGCCGGGCGTCAGCAGCGCGACGCAGCGGGCCATCGCCTCGCGCACCTCGGCATCGGATCGGCGCCCCAGGAATCGGACGGTCGGACCGGCCAGCGCCTGGAGTCGCGGCAGGTCCGAGC
>DASUHU010000119.1:0-4562 GCA_036273395.1 Candidatus Limnocylindrales bacterium | reverse complement strand
CTCGCCTACCACGGCTCGTTCATCCCGTATGCCGGGACGTTCCTGAACTTCAGCGACTACATGCGTGGCTCGGTCCGGCTCGCGGCGCTCGCGGGCCTCCACGTGATCTACGTCTGGACCCACGACTCGGTGGGGCTCGGCGAGGACGGCCCGACCCATCAGCCGATCGAGCACTACGCGTCCCTGCGGGCGATGCCGAACCTGTGGTTCATGCGGCCGGGCGACGCGAACGAGACGGCCGCGGCGTGGGCGCTGGCACTCCAGCGGCAGGGCGGGCCGGTCGCGCTGTCGCTGACCCGCCAGAAGCTGCCGGTCCTCGAGGGCACGGCCGAGCGGGCGATGGACGGCGTCGCGAAGGGCGGCTACGTGCTCCGCGAGGCGGGCGGCGGCAAGGCGGGCGGCGGCAAGGCCGGCGGCGGCGCGGCGCCGGACCTGATCCTCATCGCCACCGGCTCCGAGCTCCAGCTGGCGATGGCCGCCGCGACGACCCTCGAGGGCGAGGGCATCGGGACGCGCGTGGTCTCGCTCCCGTGCTGGGAGGCCTTCGAGCGGCAACCGCGCGAGTACCGCCACGAGGTCCTTCCGCCGAGCGTGAAGAAGCGGCTGAGCATCGAGGCCGGGGCCTCGATCGGCTGGGAGCGCTGGGTCGGGGACGAGGGCGCGATCGTCTCGATCGACCAGTTCGGGGCTTCGGCTCCCGCGGGGACGATCTTCGAGCACCTCGGATTCACCGCGGACCGCGTGACCGATCTCGCCCGGCGCGTCGTCCGCGAGGGCCTGCACGGCGTGGTCCCCACGCTCGAGTCGGGCCACCAGCCTCCGGGCCTCGCCGACCTCCGAAAGGTCCGCCTCGAGGACACCGGCGGGGGCTCGTCCGGCGACGGCTCGTCCGGCGACGGCTCGTCCGGCGACGGCTCGCATCCGACCCTCGGGCGCGAGGACGCGGGTGTCGCTCGGACCTCGGGCAGCGATCCCGGGCACAGCTAGGGCGGAGGGACGATGCGGGTTGCATTCGCGGCGGATCACGCCGGCGCGGCGTTGAAGGACGAGCTCCTGGATCGACTGTCCGAGCTGGAGGTCGAGCACCAGCTCATCGACCTCGGGGGTGACGGCTCGGATCCGACCGACGACTACCCGGACTTCGCGGACCGGCTCGGGGGCGCGATTCGGGAGGGCGCGGCGGATCGCGGCATCCTGATCTGCGGGTCCGGCGTCGGCGCCTCGGTCGCGGCCAACAAGCTTCCCGGCATCCGGGCCGCGGTGTGCCACGACACGTACTCGGCCCACCAGGGCGTGGAGCACGACGACATGAACGTCCTCACCCTCGGGGCCCGGGTCATCGGCGTCGAGCCGGCGCTCGAGTGCGCGCTCGCGTTCCTGGGTGCCCGCTTCTCGGGCGAGGCCCGCCATCGCCGACGGCTCGAGAAGGTCCTCGAGATGGAGGCCCGCGGGGTCGCCGAAGCCGCCCGGAACGGCGAGGTCGGACGGTCCACCGGCGAGGCCGGCGAGCGCGTCCACGTCGGCGTCACGAACGCCCCGTAGCGGGCGGTCGAGATGAGCGCGAACCTCCGGATCCGGCTCGGCGCGGGCGACGCCGCGCGGATCGACGCGGTCTCGAATCAGGCCCGGCGCGATGCCTGGGCGCAGCGGCTGGCGGACCGCGATACGACCCTCTGGTCGAGCGACGCCAGGGTCGGCGCCGAGATCGCGGATCGCCTCGGATGGCTCGATGCCCCCGAGCACTTCGGGCGCGAGGCTCCCGAGCTCGAGGCGTTCGGCGACGGCGTGCGAGCCGATGGCTTCACGACCGCGGTGGTCATGGGCATGGGCGGCTCGAGCCTCGCGCCGCAGGTCCTCCACGAGGTCTTCGGCACGGCCGATGGCTACCTCGACCTCCGGATCCTCGACACGACCGATCCGGCCGGCGTCGCGGCCGTGGTGGACGACCTCGATCCGCTCCAGACGCTCTGGATCATCGCCAGCAAGTCCGGCACGACCACCGAGCCGCTCGCGTTCGAGGCGGACCGCTGGGCCGCGGTCGAGCAGGCGCTCAGGGATCGCGGCTCGGACCAGAAGCCGGGCGAGTTCTTCATCGCGATCACGGACCCGGGCAAGAGCGTGGAGGCGATCCCCCACCACGATGACCTGCGTGAGCAGTTCCTCAACCTGGCGACCGTGGGTGGCCGCTATTCGGCGCTCACCTACGTCGGGCTCGTCCCGGCGTCGCTGATCGGCCTGGACCTCGATCCCCTGCTCGCCTCCGCGAGCTCGATGCTGGCCCAGTGCCGCGAGCCGGAGCCCGACCGAAATCCCGGCCTGCGCCTCGGCCTGGTCATGGGCGAGCTGGCGCGCGGGGGCCGTGACAAGCTCACGCTCCTGCCGGACCCGGCGATCGCGAGCTTCGGGACGTGGCTCGAGCAGCTCCTCGCCGAGTCGACCGGCAAGCACGGCACGGGCATCCTGCCGGTCGACCGCGAGCCGCTCCTTGACCCGCAGCGGTACGGTTCCGATCGCGCCTTCGCCCGAATCGCGCTCGCGGGTGAGCGCGACCGCTCCCGCGATGAGCTCGCCGACGCGCTCGCGGGCCTCGGCCACCCGGTCATCGACATCGAGCTCGATGACCCGATCGATCTGGGCGGGGAGTTCGTGCGCTGGGAGGTCGCGACGGCCTTCGCCGGCGCGGTCCTGGGGATCGATGCCTTCGACCAGCCGAACGTCGAGGAGGCCAAGGAGCTGACCCGCAAGGTCCTCGCCGAGGCCGGTCACGGCGGCGGGAGCGGGCGCGGCGGGAGCGGCACCAGCGCCCCGGACCCGAACGTCCTCGACGCCACCACCGGCGCAAACGCCGTGGCGGATGGCCTCAGGGCCGTGCTCGGCGCGGCCAG
This sequence comes from Candidatus Limnocylindrales bacterium, assembly GCA_036273395.1. GTDB lineage: Bacteria > Chloroflexota > Limnocylindria > Limnocylindrales > CSP1-4 > UBA5189. The sequence goes on along the minus strand of DASUHU010000119.1, from coordinate 1,677 downwards.
GGTCCCGAACTACATCGCCATCCAGGCATTCATCGCCCCGGGCCAGGCCCAGGACACCGCGATCGAACAGCTGCGGACGACGCTCGCCGGTACCGGCTGCGCCACGACGGCGGGCTACGGCCCGCGCTTCCTGCACTCCACCGGGCAGCTGCACAAGGGCGGACCGCCGACCGGGATCTTCCTGCAGCTGACCTCGGGCCACCCGATCGATCGGCCGATCCCGGGCTGGCCGTACACGTTCGGCCAGCTCATCGATGCTCAGGCCCGAGGCGACCGCGAGGCGATCGCCGCGCACGACCGGCCGGTGCTCCACGTGGACCTCGGGCCGGATCTCGCCGGCGGCCTGGCGACGCTCAACGACGCGGTCCGCCGCGTCCTCGCGTGATGGACGGGGCAACGACCGAAGGAGGCCAGCGGATGCGGATCGGGTTCATCGGGCTCGGACGGATGGGCTCCAACATGGTCCGGCGGCTCATACAGGGCGGGCACCAGGTGGTGGCCTACAACCGGACGCCCGAGAAGACCCAGGAGATCGTCGGCGAGGGGGCCGAGGGGGCCTTCTCGATCGCCGAGCTCGTCCAGAAGCTCGAGAAGCCGCGAACCGTCTGGATCATGGTCCCTGCGGGTGCCGCGACGGAGGCCCAGATCCAGGAGCTGCTCGCCCATCTCGAGCAGGGCGACACGATCGTCGACGGCGGGAACACGAACTTCCACGACGACGTCCGCCGCCACGCTGAGCTGATCCAGCACGGGATCCAGTACGTCGATGCAGGGGTCTCCGGCGGCGTCTGGGGCCTGAAGGTCGGGTACTGCCTGATGGTCGGCGGCGATCCCGAGGCCGTGACGCCGCTCGTGCCGGCGTTCACCACGCTCGCGCCCCCGAACGGTTACCTCCACGTCGGCGGGCCCGGCGCCGGGCACTACGTGAAGATGGTCCACAACGGGATCGAGTACGGGATGATGCAGGCCTACGCCGAGGGCTTCGAGATCCTCCACGCGAGCGACTACAAGCCGGACCTCGGCGCGGTGGCCAACCTCTGGAACCAGGGCTCGGTGGTCCGCTCGTGGCTCCTGGAGCTCGCGGCCCTCGCGTTCCAGGCCAACGGCCCGGACCTCGAGCACATCAAGGGCTGGGTCGCCGACTCCGGCGAGGGCCGCTGGACGGTCCAGGAGGCGATCGACCACGACGTCCCGGCGCCGGTCATCACGATCTCGCTCCAGACCCGCTTCCGCTCGCGCCAGGACGACTCCTACGGCGCCAAGGTCCTCGCCGCGCTGCGGAACGAGTTCGGCGGCCACGAGGTGAAGTCCGAGTAGTGGCCACGAAGCCGCCGCCGACGAAGGGCCCGGCCCCCAGCCGCTCGCCGGCCCGCGCGCCCGGGCGGGCGCCGGGCGCCGACGGGACGGGCCCCCACACGATGCGCGACGACCGGCTGGCCCACGAGCACGACGGCCGGAAGCGTCGGCCCTCCCGCGCGGCCGAGGCCAATCCCCTCCGCAAGGGCCTCCGACTCGAGAAGGTCCCGGACCCGCACGTCATGGTCCTGTTCGGGGCCACGGGCGACCTGAGCCATCGCAAGGTCTTCCCGGCGCTCGCCCAGCTGTGGCGGACGAACCTCCTGCCCCAGGACTGGATGCTCGTCGCGATCGGACGCCGGCCGTACGACGACAACTCGT
>DASUHU010000118.1:0-14934 GCA_036273395.1 Candidatus Limnocylindrales bacterium | reverse complement strand
GTTCAATGCGCTCGGAGCGTCGCCGCGTGGCGAGTCGAGCCTCAAGCTCTCGATCGGCGAGCTCTACGCGACGAAGTGCCCCAGCTGCGGCCGCTCCTCGACGGTCGAGGAGCTGACCTGGTCGAGCGATGAGGCCGCCGGCGAACGGGCCGAAGCGGGAAGCGCAGGAGGCCCGACGGGCGTGCTCGCGCCGACCCGCAAGCAGTATCGCTGCCCGGTCTGCCGGGACCAGCGAGGCGGGGGCGAGCTCCGGACGGCGCCACCCGACGAGGCCGACCTTCGCCGAGCGCACCGGGAGGTGGGCGGCCCGGCGGCGCGGCGGCGCCTCCGTGAACGATTCCCGGTTCCCGACGGCGGCGACGGGCTCGTGAAGGCGATCCTGGCGCTCCACACCGATCGCCAGCTCGTGGGCCTCCTGGCGATCCTCGACCGGATCGAAGGCGATCTGCGCGCGGCCCCGGTCGAGAGCGCGCTCCGGCTCGCGTTCCTCCACGCCGTGCTGCCGGCGAGCCGCCTCGGTGCCGGACCCGGCCGGATTCCCAGCCTGAAGATCGCCGCAGGCGTGGTGAAGACGCCAATCCCGGATCCGTGGCGCGAGCGGAACCCATGGATCGCCTTCGAGGAGGGCTATCGGACCGTCCGCGGGTTCGTCCAGCGCCTCGAGAGCGGCGCCCTCGGCCCGCTGGAGGCACGGCTCGGGTCGGACCTCCACAGCCTCGCCGAGGGACCGGCGACGGCGGTCCTCCGCGTCGTGACGCCGAGCGCCCTCGAGACCCTCGCCGGCGAGGCCCGCGAGCCGTGGCGAGAACCCGGCGCCCGGCAGCCCCTCCGGGCGCGGATCCGCCTCGTGCTCGGGCAGCCGCCGACGCGCTTCAGCCAGGAGCGCCTCGCGGCGGCGTACCACGGGACGGCGTGGGCCCTCGGCCGCGAGGCGGCGTCGCTCCTCCCGCTCGAGCCGCTCCTCGGGCCGCAGATCCGGGCGCCGTGGTCATGGCAGGCCGCCACCCTTCGCCGATCCCTCGAGGCGATCGCGCCCCACCTGGCCCGGGATGGCCGGGTCGTGCTGCTCCTCGAAGCAGGCGGCCCGGAGGCGCTCGTCGCGGCGGCCCTCGGCGGGATCGGCGCCGGCTATCGCCTCGTGGAGGCGCGGCTCGCAGAGCCGGACGAGGACGTCGGCGGGATCGTCGAGCTCGTGCCGCCCGGCGGGATCCTGCCGCCGCCAGCCCGGAGCCGCGGCAACCAGGTCCTCGAGCCGAACAGCGGCGGCCGCGGCGACCCCGAGCTCGTCCCGGGCCCCGGCCTGTTCGCGCCGCCGGAGCGCATCGACGCCCGGCCGTTCTCGGCCGCGGAGGCGGCCCGCTCCATCACCGACACGGCCGTCGAAGTCCTCCAGGCGCGCGGCGAGCCGGCCCGATACGAGCGCCTGCTCGGCGAGATCCTCGTTGGCCTGGATCGGGGTGGCCAGCTGCGGCGGCTCGTCGCCTCCGACGGCGCACCCGCACCCCTGGGCGAGTCGGAGCCTTCCGCCGACCTCGGCCCCGACGACGCCTCGGCCGGACCGGCGGCACGTGGGAGACCGTCGCCACTTGGCCCACGACGACCGCGCGCCACCTCCGATCCCGGCTCCGTTCGCTGGACCACCGCCCGAGCTGCCCGCGCGGCCATCGGCGACGCCGCCCGGACGCTCGAGCCCGGCTCGGATCCCGTCGAGCGCGTCCTCGCGCTCGTGCGCGACGAGCTTTCCCGTCCGACCCAGCGCCGGGTGCTCGAGATCGAGCCGGGTCGCTGGTGGCTCGCGGACCGGCAGGACCGCCAGGCTGCGGCCGTGCCGCTGGCGGACCGGGTCGAGTGGGCCACGTACAGCCTCCTGTCCACCGCCGGCCCCCTCGGCGAAGCGGCCTTCTTCGAGCGGGTCGCGGCCCTCTTCGCCGGGCACGACCTGCCGGACGAGGCCCTCGTCCGCGCCTGCCTCGCGAGCTACCGCAGCCCGGCCTCGACCTCGGAGCACCTCCTCACCACGGACGACCTCCGGTCGCGGACCGCCGAGCACTCCGAGCTCCTGGCGCTCCTCGCGAACGGCGGCCATCGTCTCGGGCTGTCCGTCTTCCTCGGACGGCGTGAGCAGGCGCGCCGCGTCGGCGACCACATCCTCACCGACTACCTCGACCCGCGAGAGCGTGACCCCTGGCTGCCCTCGATCACGACGGGCCCGGTCGAGGACATCGAGGCCGTCGACTGCCTCTGGTACCTCAAGGGCAAGCTCGCCGTGGCCTTCGAGGTCGAGTGGACGGCGATGCTGGGCGACCTGCTGCTCCGGCGGCATGCCAGGATCGGCGGCGACGAGCTGGTCCGATTCCTCGTGCTGGCGGCGGAGCGGCGCGAGCTGGCGCGCCACAAGCTCGAGGCATCGCCGGTGCTTCGCGCGGCGATGGCCGGCGCGAACTGGCACGTGATCCTGTGGCCCCACCTCCGAGCCTGGATGGCCACCGAGCCGTCGAGCCTGGACAGCCTGGAGCCGTACATCGGCCTCGATCCGCCGATCGAGCGGCGAGGCGAGCAGCTTGGCCTGTTCGACCCGCCCGAGGCGGTACCCTAGCCGCCCGTCGCGAGCCTCGATCCCGCGACCTTCGCCCCCCGGGAGGCCCAACGCCCCGTGACCCAGACGCCCACGCCCGACGCCCCGCCCACCGAGCCCTCGTCCGAGGTCGACAGGATCGCCGACGCGTTCTGGGAGCGCTTTCTCGAGCTGAGCCCGTTCAGCGCCACGGTCTACGGCGACACCCGCTACGACGATCGGCTTCCGGATCCGGGTCCGGACGGTCGGGCGAAGGTCCGGCAATGGGCCTCGGACATGGCCGCGGCCGCGGCCGCGATCCCCGACGCGGACCTGTCCGTCGAAGACCGGATCACGCGGGATGTCATGGCGATCATCGCGAAGGTCGCGCTGACCGAAGACCAGATGCGCCTCGACACGCTCCAGGTCGTCGACCAGATGGGCGGCCCGCAGACGATCCTGCCGCAGCTGACCCAGTTCCAGACGGCCGACAACCCCGAGGCCTTCGACAAGTTCGTGGCGCGGCTCCGCGGCTATCCCGCCTACATGGCCGCGAACCGCGAGCTCCTCCGGGAGGCCCTCGCGAGCGGCCTGACCGCGCCCCGGATCGTGGCCGAGCGGACGATCGCCCAGGTCGAGCGGATGCTCGAGACCCCGATCGAGGAGGCCGTCATCCCGGCGATGATCCAGGTCGCCGAGGAGGAGGACCGCGAGGAGATCCGGAAGATCGTCCGGGACGAGGTCTACCCGGCCGATGCCGCGTTCCTCGAGGCGCTCAAGGGCCCGTACCTCGCCGCGACCCGGACCGAGCCCGGCCTGTGGTCCGCTCCGAACGGCGCCGAGATCTACCGCGACCTCATGCTCCGCTGGACGACCCTCGAGCTCGACCCGGCCGAGGTCCACGAGAGCGGCCTTGCGGAGCTGGACCGGATCGAGGCCGAGCGGCGCGTGATCTCGCGGGCCGCGGGCTTCGGCAACAACACGAAGGCCTACCGAGCCTCCCTCGCCGCGGCCCCCGACAACATCCCCGAGACCCGCGAGGCGCTCGTGAACCGGGCCCTCGACATGATCGACGACGCGGCCGCCTGCGCCCCCCAGATGTTCGGCCGGCTGCCGAGGTCCGCCTGCCGGGTCGTGACGGTCGAGGAGTACAAGGAGCGCGACGCGCCCTTCGCGTACTACTTCCCGCCCTCGGCCGACGGGACACGGCCCGGCACGTACTACGTCAACGCCTACGACCTGCCGTCTCGGGTCTACACGAAGCTCGCCCCGACGACGTTCCACGAGGCCATCCCCGGCCACCACTTCCAGATCGCGCTCGAGACCGAGAACACCGCGCTCAACCTGTTCCGGCGGTTCGGGGCCCGCTTTGCGGGCGGCGCGTTCGTCGAGGGCTGGGGCCTCTACGCCGAGCGCCTGGCCGACGAGATGGGCCTGTATCGCAATCCCGGCGAGCGCTTCGCGATGCTCGACGCCCAGGCCTGGCGGGCCGCCCGGCTCGTCGTCGACACGGGCCTCCACGCGCTTCGCTGGACCCGGCAGCAGTCGATCGACCAGCTGCTGGACGCGGGACTCTCCGACACGGACGCGGTCATCGAGACCGATCGCTACATCGCCGATCCGGCCCAGGCCCTGACCTACAAGATCGGGCAGCGCGAGATCGAGCGGCTGCGGCGCGAGATCTCGGCCCGCGATGGCGCCCGGTTCGACATCAAGGGCTTCCACGACCAGCTCCTGGGCCACGGCTCGCTCCCGCTCGCGGTCCTCGCCGCCGAGCTCCCGAACTGGGTGAAGCCGACCGCCTGACCGGGTTCTCAGGAGTCCGCTGCGGAGGCCCGAACTCCCGCGATTCGTGGCGTCCTTCGCTCAATCGTGCGAATATCGTTCGAACACAGCGGGGGACTGACGAGGAACGATGTCCAGACACGACGCGCCCGAGCTTCGCCGCTCGCACCAGATGGAGCTCTACCGCCGCGCGCTGACGGTGATGCCCGGCGGGACCGACTCGAACTTCCGGGCGTGGGGCGACGACACGATCTACGTCGACCGGGGCGAGGGCGGCCGGGTCTGGGACCTCGACGGCAACGAGTTCATCGACCTCCGGATGGGCTACGGCCCGGTCATCCTCGGTCACGGCGACCCGCGCGTCGACGACTACGTCAACGAGCGGATGCGGAAGGGCGTGAGCTTCTCCCTGACCTCCGAGGACGAGGTCGAGGCCATGGAGCTCATCAAGCAGATGACGGGCTGGGTCGGCAAGGCCCGGATGACCGTGTCCGGCACGGAGGCCACGATGCACGCGATGCGCGTGGCTCGGGCCTACACCGGCCGGTCGAAGATCGTGAAGTTCGAGGGGCAGTATCACGGCGTCCACGACTACGCCCTCATCTCGGTCACCCCGAATGACGTCACCGAGCTCGGTGACGCGGAGAACCCGGTCGGCCTCGCCTGGGGCCGGGGCATCCCGGAGGCGGTCGCGAAGACGGTCATCCCGGCCCGGTTCAACGAGCTCGAGGTCCTCCGCCGCATCTTCGAGCGGTACGGCGACGACATCGCGGCGGTCATCGTCGAGCCCATCCTCGGCAACGCCCAGGCGATCCTCCCGCGGGAGGGGTTCCACCGCGAGATCCGGGCCCTCACCCGCGAGTTCGGGGCGCTCCTCATCTTCGACGAGGTGAAGACCGGCTTCCGGCTCGCCCGCGGCGGCGCGGCCGAGGTGTTCGGCGTCACGCCGGACCTCGCGACCTACGCCAAGGCCATCGGAAACGGCTATCCCGCGGCCTGCTTCGGCGGGACCGACGAGGTGATGTCCGTGCTGCCCGACAAGGTCAGCCACGGCGGGACGTACGCCGGCAACCGCGTCGCGGCGTCGGCCGCAGTCGCGACGCTGCGGATCCTCCGGGACACGCCCGCGCTCGACACGATCCGGAGCCTGGGCCAGCACATCCAGGACGGCCTCCGAGAGGTCGTCAACGAGCGGGGCCTGCCCTTCGTCTTCACCGGCTTCCCCGCGATGTTCGGGATCTACTTCGGGGAGGAGGCCCCGACCGAGTACCGCGACTGGGCCGCCTCGGACCACGAGCTGTACGACGCGGTCGCCCTCGGGATGCACGCCCGCGGGGCGATGCCCGAGCCCGACTCCCGGGAGCCATGGTTCCTGTGCGAGGCCCACGCCCGGGAGGACGTGGCCGACAAGGTCGTCACGATCTTCGCCGACGCGCTCGACGCGGCCCTCGACGCGCGGGCGGGGCGGGGGAGCGCCGCGACGGTCAAGCCGTACGGCATGGGCGCCGGCGAGCAGATCCACGCGTCGGTCCCGGACTGACGGCGCCCGCCGCCCGCGCCGAGCGCGGGCGGTTGTACGCTCCGCTCCATGCCGGATCTGAGCCGCGAGCCGTGGTCGACGATCCTGCCGTACCTGCGCGACCCGGTCCTGCCGATTCTCCTCGTCGTCGTCGTCGGGCTCGTGGCGCTGCGGGCCTCGACCCTGTTCGTCCACGGGATCGTCAAGGCCCTGCTCGATCGCGAGGCGACCGAGGGGACCGCCCAGGAGCTGTCCGCGGTCGAGATCAAGAAGCGGATGGACACCCTCGACGAGCTCGGCGGCCACGTCCTGCGGTTCTTCGTCGTCGTGATCGCGGGCCTCATGGTCCTGCGCTCGGTGGGGCTCGATGTCGGGCCTGCGATCGCCGGGCTGGGGATCGTCGGGATCGCCGTCGGCTTCGGCGCCCAGCACCTCGTCAAGGACTACCTCAACGGCGCGCTGATCCTCATCGAGAACCAGTTCAGCCGGGGTGATGTCGTCCGCGTGGCGGGCGTGTCGGGCACCGTCGAGGACTTCAGCCTCCGGCGGACCACGCTCCGGGACCTCGACGGGGTCGTCCACACCGTCCCGAACGGCGAGATCGCCGTGGCCAGCAACCTGACCCGGGTCTGGTCCCGGATCAACCAGGACGTGACCGTCGCCTACGGCACCGACATCGACGAGGCCATCAAGGTCGTCGACGAGGTCGGCACGACCATGGCGAGCGATCCGGCGTGGAAGCGCCGGGTGCTCGAGGTGCCCCGGGTCGACCGGGTGGCCGCGCTCGGCGAGTACGGCGTGACGCTCAAGATCCTCGGGACCGTCCGCGCGCCCGACCAGTGGTCGGCCGCGGGCGAGCTCCGGAAGCGATTGCTGGCCGCGTTCCACGAGCACGGCATCGAGATCCCGCGCCCCCAGCGCGTCGTCCTCGCCCAGCAGGGCAACGGCGCGCCCGAACCCGTCCTCGACCCGACCACGATGTCGACCTCCGACGTCGACCTGACCGGCGGGTGATGACGGTCGCCGCAACGGGCATGTCCCCACACAGTCGCCGAAGGAGCCCCGCGTGACCGATCAGATGAGCCCGGCCGCCGAGATCGAGAACCTGCTGGCCGAGCGCCGGACCTTTCCGCCGGATCCGGCCTTCGCCGCCCAGGCGAACGCGAAGCCGGGCATCTACGAGGAGGCCGAGCGCGACCCGGTCGCGTTCTGGGAGCGGCTCGGGCGCGAGCGGATCGCCTGGCACAAGCCCTTCACGACGACGCTCGAGTGGGACCTGCCGTTCGCGAAGTGGTTCGTCGGTGGCGAGCTCAACGTCGCCTACGAGTGCGTCGACCGGAACGTCGAGCTCGGGCTGGGGGACAAGGTCGCCTACCACTGGATCGGCGAGCCGGGCGACACCCGGAGCCTGACCTACCGCGACCTCCAGCGCGAGGTGAGCAAGGCCGCCAACGCCCTCCGCGAGCTCGGGGTCGAGACCGGCGATCGGGTCGCCATCTACATGCCGATGATCCCGGAGCTGCCGATCGCGATGCTGGCCTGTGCCAGGATCGGCGCGCCCCACACGGTCGTGTTCGGGGGCTTCTCGGCCGAGGCTCTCTCCGGCCGGATCAACGACTGCGGCGCGAAGCTCGTCATCACGGCGACCGGCGGCTGGCGGCGGGCCAGGCGGGTCGACCTGAAGGCCAACGTCGATGCCGCGGTCGCCGACACGCCCACGATCGAGAAGGTCCTCGTCGTCGACCGCTTCGGCGACGGCGGCGCGATGACCGACGGCCGGGACGTGTGGTGGCACGAGCTCGTCGATCGCCAGTCCGAGGACTGCCCGCCGGTCTGGGTCGACTCGGAGCACATGCTCTACCTCCTCTACACCTCGGGCACGACCGCCAAGCCCAAGGGCATCCTCCACACAAGCGCGGGCTACCTCCTGGGCACGAGCGTCAGCCACGAGCTGATCTTCGATCTCAAGCCGGACGACGTGTACTGGTGTGCGGCCGACATCGGCTGGGTCACCGGCCACAGCTACATCGTCTACGGGCCCCTCAAGAACGGCGCCACCGGCCTCCTCTACGAGGGCTCACCTGACACGCCGGGCTGGGATCGCTGGTGGCAGATCGTCGAGGACTACAAGGTCTCGATCCTGTACTGCGCCCCGACTGCCATCCGGGCCTTCATGAAGCAGGGCGAGCGCCACCCGGAGTCGCACGACCTCTCGTCCCTGCGGGTCCTGGGCTCCGTCGGCGAGCCGATCAACCCGGAGGCCTGGCTGTGGTACCAGCAGGTCATCGGCGGCGGCAAGGCCCCGATCGTCGACACGTGGTGGCAGACCGAGACCGGCCAGATCCTCATCACGCCGCTGCCGGGCATCACGACGACGAAGCCGGGATCCGCCACGTTCCCGTTCCCGGGCATCGGCGCCGACGTCGTCGACGCGGCCGGCAACTCGGTGCCGCTCGGCGGCGGCGGCTACCTCGTCCTCACCCGGCCCTGGCCGGCGATGCTCCGGGGGATCTACGGCGATCCCGAGCGGTACCAGGAGACGTACTGGCGGCGGTTCCCCGGGAAGTACTTCGCCGGTGACGGCGCGAAGCGCGACGAGGAGGGCTACTTCTGGCTCCTCGGCCGCGTCGACGACGTCATGAACGTCGCCGGCCACCGGATCTCCACCACCGAGGTCGAGTCGGCCCTCGTCGACCACCGCTCGGTCGCGGAATCCGCGGTCGTCGGTGTCAAGGACGAGGTGACCGGCCAGGCGATCTACGGCTTCGTCATCCTCAAGGGCGACCAGGAGCCGAGCGGCCAGCTGGCCGTGGAGCTCCGGGAGCACGTCGCCCAGGTCATCGGCCCGATCGCCCGGCCGAAGTACCTGATGTTCGTGCCCGACCTGCCCAAGACCCGCTCCGGCAAGATCATGCGGCGCCTGCTCCGGGACATCGCCGAGGGCCGGACCCTGGGCGACACGACGACCCTGGCCGACGCCACGGTCGTCGACACGATCCGGGACAACTCGGGCAAGGCCGAGGAGTGATTCGGAGTCACCCGCCGGCATGGCGAGCGCGGACGAAGGCGCCGGCCAGCCGAGGAGCGAGCGTACCTCGAGGTACGTGAGCGACGCAGGCGACGCTGGCAACGCTCGACCGCGCCGCCAGGCCGGCGGGCTACGTGGCGCTGACTCGCGCGCCGAGAAGCGCCGCGACGCGGCCGGGGCGGGCGGCAACCGTGCTCCGCGCCGGGCCGACCAGTCCGACGAGGGCCATCACGCGGTCGGACAGGTGATCGAACTCGCTCGTCACCTTCTCGCGCGGGAACTGCTCGACGAGGGTCTTGCCGAGGTTGCCGGCTCGCACGAGGAGCATCCCGGCTGATCGGATTTCGGCAATCGACTTGAGGTCGGTGGTCTCCTCGATGTCGGCCACGGAGACGCCGCTGTTCGCCCGGTTCACGACGAGCGACAGCCGGTCGCGGATGCCGAGCTCGGAGGCCACCCGACCCAGCTGCATCGCGGCCCGCATCGCGGGCAGGTCCGGGGTGACCGGCACGAGGATCCGGGTCGCGGCCGCGAAGATCGCGAGGTTGAGGTCGCTGTACGAGGGATGCACGTCGACGAGCACGACGTCGACCCCCGAGCGGGCCTCGACGAGGAGGTCCGTGACCCGATCGGGATTGAGGTTCGGGAGCGCGAGCGGATCCGCCGTGAGGGTCGCGACCCGCACCCCCGAGCTGTGCTCGGTGGCGAGATTCAGGATCGGTTCGTGGGCCTCGTCCGGGTCGTCCGACCAGTCGTCCGCGACGCCGCGCGGCGAGCGGATGCCGAGCGACAGCGCGACATGCCCGGTCACGGTGTCGGCGTCGACGAGGAGGACGCGCTGGCCCTTCCGGACCTGGAGGCTCGCCGCGAGGTGGGTCGCGATCGTGGTCTTGCCGACGCCGCCCTTGGGATTGAAGACCGCGAGGATCGGGCTCCCGGCATTGAGCTGATGGAGGGCCTGCCCGGCGACGCCCGAGTCGACCTCGCCGTGTTCGCCGTCGGCCGTCGATCGGACGACCATCGCCTCGACCCGCCACCGAATGGACTCGGCGCTGATCGGCCGGAGGACGAGCTCGTCGGTCGCGGCCATGCCCGCCGCCTCGAGCGCGTCGAACGAGCTGGCATCGGCGACGTAGAGGGCCGAGAAGATCGCGCCGAAGCGACGCAGCTCCTCGACGGCGCGAACGGCGTCGGCCGGGGCCTGCGTGGCATCGACGACAGCGAGCGCGAACGGTTCCGAACTCGTGCTCAGGGCGGCGAGATCGCTTGGGTGATGGGCCGAGAGGATGCCGAAGCCCGCGCCACGCAGCTCTCCGGCGACCGCATCGAGCTCGCCCTCGGGCAGCGCGAGGACGATGGCCGGCCTGGGCGAGTGCGAAGGCTCGGTCACGTCGGCGAGATTCGCCGTCATGCCGCCACCGCGGTGGCGGCGACCATGACCGATGAGCCGTCATCGGCCATGACGCGAGCCGCGAAGCCGGGCATGGACCGCAGCGCGTCGCGCAGGTCGGCCTCGGCGTCGTGGGTGACGGTGAACGCGATCTCGCCGCTGGCCGTGGTCATGACGCTCACGGCGCTCACGCCGGGGACGTGGAGCAACCCGCCCTTGAACGCGGCGATCGCGGCCATCCCCGACAGGCCGCTCACGAGCAGCTGGGTCTGTCCGTCGAGCCCGGCCAGCGACTCGGCCTCCGCGGCGGCGGCGGTCTCGGGATCGAGGTGGTCGCCCGCGTCGGCCCTGGTGTCCGCCGCAGCCTCACGGCTGTCTTCGGCGACCGCCTCGGCGCCGGGCTCGGGCTCGACCTCGGGCGCGGTCGCGGTCTTCGGCTCGGACCCGTCCTCCGCGACCGGCGGCGGCACGCCGGCCTCGCCGGCGTCGAGCGTGCCAACCCTCACGGCCGAAAAGTCGTCGAGCGTGGGCGGCTGCGGCATCCGCTCGGCCAGGCCCGCGAGCCGCGCCGGGTCCTCCTCGGCCAGGAGGGCCTCGAAGAAGGCATCGGTCTCGGCCTCGAACCGGGCCACGGCATCGGCAAGCCGCTGGAGGGTCTGCTCGGTCGCCTGGGCCTCCGCCTCGGTCTCGGCCACGAGCTGATCTCGGCGGGCGCCGATCCGGTGCTCGGTCTCCTCGCGGACGCGGGTCAGCTCGGCCTTGGACCACTCGCGGATGCCGGCGATGTCGGCATCGGCGACCTTCCGAAGCTCGCCGGCATTGGCCGTCGAGTCGGCCCGGATGGCCTCCTCGCGTGCCGACGCCTCGCTGCGGAGCGTCGAGACCGCCTCGCCGCGCGCCGTTCGCGCGGCCTCGCGCATGGCCTTCACGAGGCCCGCCACGAGCGGATTCGTGGCCCGGCTCGAAGGAGCGGACGGCGGCGAGCCTGCGGCGGCGAACGGCCGCTCGGATCCGCGGCGATCATGCTCCGGCCACGCGGCGCGGGCGCGAGGCTCGGGCGCGGCGTCCGTCATCTCGGACACGGCTCCGGCCTCGTCCTCGACTGAGCTCTCCGCCACGGCTGCGCGCTCCGCCACGGTCTGTTCCTCCTCCGCGGTGTCCGCGGGATGCATCGGCTGGTCGAGGTCATCGCTCGTCGTCCCGAGGCGCTCGGCGAGGCCCTCGGCCGTCACGGCATGCAGGTCGGCGGATTCGTCGGGACGCTCGTCGCCTCCCCACGGGAAGCGGAACCCTCGCTTCTGGGCGTTGGCCATGGGATGGACCCCCGGGCACGGATCGATGGCTGGTGTGGCCGACTTCGCGGAGGATCGTCGCGGTCCGGTCGCGTCCGGGGCAGTCCGCTGGAGGTACCGGACGCTCGAACCGGAGGTACCGCCGCGGTCCGATGAGGGCCGTCCGAGCACGCATTCGGTAGGCTGTGGTGGTGACATCGAATGTCGCGCCGACGCTTCGGGACCGTGCCTTCGATGGCGCGGGCGGGGTCGTCGACGTGCTCGGCCGGGCCCTGCGGGACCTGCGGATCTCGGTCACCGATCGCTGCAACTTCCGCTGCACGTACTGCATGCCCGAGGAGGTCTTCGGGCGCGACTACCGGTTCCTGCCCCGGGCCGAGCTGCTGACCTACGAGGAGATCGCCCGGCTGGCCCGGATCTTCGTCGGGCTCGGCACCCGGAAGCTCCGGCTCACGGGCGGCGAGCCGCTCGTCCGGCGCGGCCTGGCCGAGCTCGTCGCGCTGCTGGCCGACCTTCGCGCCCCGGACGGCTCGGAGCTGGACCTGACGCTCACGACCAACGGCTCTGCCCTCCGCCCGCTCGCGCGACCGCTGGCGGAGGCGGGTCTTCGGCGGATCACGGTCTCCCTCGACTCGCTCGACGACGACGTCTTCACGCGGATCAACGGCGTCGACTTCCCCGTCTCGCGGGTCCTCGACGGGATCGCCGCGGCGCGTGAGGCCGGGCTCGACCCGATCAAGGTCAACATGGTGGTCAAGCGCGGGATCAACGAGGACTCGATCCTGCCCATGGCCCGGTGGGCCCGGCGCGAAGGTCTCGTCCTGCGGTTCATCGAGTACATGGACGTCGGGACGACGAACGGCTGGCGGCTCGACGACGTGGTGACGGCCGCCGAGATCGTCGAGCGGATCGGACAGGAGGTGCCGCTCGAGGCGGTCGACGCCGCCTATCGCGGCGAGGTCGCCAAGCGCTGGCGGTACCGGGATGGCTCGGGCGAGATCGGCGTGATCGCATCGGTCAGCCAACCGTTCTGCGGGGACTGCACCCGCGCGAGGCTCTCGGCCGAAGGCCGGCTCTACACGTGCCTCTTCAGCGCCGATGGCCACGACCTTCGAAGCCCGATGCGGGCCGGCGCCGCCGATGCCGATCTCGAGGACGTCATCACCGAGATCTGGCGCCGGCGGGCCGACCGCTACTCGGAGCTCCGCTCGTCCGCGACGACGCACCTCCCTCGGATCGAGATGTTCGCCCTCGGCGGCTGACGAGCTCGGGCGACGGATCGACGCGCGAAGGGCGAACCCGTTCGACCAGGGGTTGTCCACGGCCTGTCCACATCGAGCCCGAGTTTCGTGGACAGCCATTCAGCCACACCGCGGAATCTCGTGGATAACCGCGTTGACCCCGCCAATGGCCGACCGGCATCATTCGTCCTGCCCGAAGGGGCCGCCAGGGACCGAGGGACCGAGATCACATCAAGGGACCTCGCCACCAGGCCGGTCGCTTCGGGCGCTTCTGTACCCGGTCGCGATGGCATCCCGATGCCGTCCCCGGGACGCCTGACGGGACGTGACCGGCATCCCGGTGTCGGTACTCCCGCCAGGCGGCAGGAGTTCCCACGACCCGTCCCGGCTCCTTCACACTAGCCGGCGATGCCCGTCGATCCGACCCTCCGGATCCAGCCCGCAGACCAACCCGCGCGCCTCGATTCGCTCGAGGCCGCGGTCCGGGCGCGGTTGGCCCTCGTGCCCGAGCTTGGCATCGTCCTCGGATCCGGCCTCGGGGGGCTCGCCGACGAGCTCGCGGACGCGGTCACGATCCCGTTCCAGGACCTGCCGGGCTGGCCCGCGGCGACCGCGCCCGGACACGCCGGTCAGCTCATCCTCGGGACGATCGAAGGCCGGCCCGTCGTCCTCCTCCAGGGTCGGTTCCACCTCTACGAAGGCAACGACCCCGGGCTCGTGATCCAGCCGGTGCTGCTGTTCCGGCGGCTCGGGGCTAGGGCCGTCCTCCTGACGAACGCTGCCGGCGGCCTCGACCCGTCGTTCGGGCCCGGCACCGTGATGGTCATCCGCGACCACATCAACCTGACCGGCCGGAACCCGCTCATCGGGGCGAACGCGGACGCGATCGGCGAGCGCTTCACCGACCTCACGGAGGCCTGGTCGCCTTCGCTCCGTCAGCAGCTCCACGCCGCGGCGCACGAGGAGGGCATCAGCGTCGCCGAGGGGGTCTACGTGGGGCTGACCGGCCCGAACTACGAGACGCCGGCCGAGGTCCGGATGCTCGCGACCCTCGGCGGGCACGCGGTCGGGATGTCGACCGTCCTCGAGGCGATCGCCGCACGGTGGGCCGGCCTCGACGTGGCGGGCCTCTCCCTTGTCACGAACGCCGGGGCGGGGTACACGGGCGTGCCGCTCACCCACGAGGAGGTGCTCGCCGCCGGGCAGGAGGCGGCGCCACGCCTCATCCGTCTTGTCAGCCGGTTCGTCCGAGACCTCTCGACCTGACCTCTCAGGCGTCGACTCGGACGTCGGCCGCTCCTCCGAGCAGCTCGATCTCGTAGCGATCGGGGCTCGTGGCATAGCCCGTCGACTCGAAGCGCCGCTCGCCGGCGATGTGGCCACGCCGCTCGCCATCGAGCCGGAGCTGCGACACCCCGCCGGCGACCCGGACCGCCGCGGGCACACCGGAGGGCCGGTGGATCCGGGCGCGGCTCACGACGCCGGCCACCCGGATCCCGACCGTCCCGGTCGGTTCCCGGAGATCCAGGTCCAGGTGATTCGCGCCGCCGCCGAGCTGGAGCGAGGCCAACCGGACGTCGGCGAGCCGGGCGTTCAGGTCCGTGATGCCGCCATCGATCTCGATGTCCCACGGGATGGTCGGGTTCAAGGCGATCCGGGCTCGGCGGCTCGAGAAGGCGGCCCGCGCGGCCCGCCGGTAGCGAACCGTCGCGACGCCGCCGGCGACTCGCACCTCGGGCGCCGGTCCATCGAACGTGGCCCGGATGAGCTGCCCGTCCGTGGCGCCGGCGGTGAGATCGAGGCGGGTGGCACTCGGCTCCATGATCACCCGCGCGCTGGCGGCGGGGCCGAGCGGCGCGATGTTCATCGACAGCCGCGGCGCGCCGCTCACGAACACGAGGCGTCCCCGCGAGACGTCGCCCAGCGGCGCGCCGAAGGTGTCCCCGACGAACCCGCCGCGAACGGCCGCTCGGAGCCGGCCCGCCTCCGAGGCGACGGCACCGGCGCCGTCGGCCAGGAAGGCCCCGATGGCCGCGCGGTCCGCATCGGACCTCGAGTCGAGCAGGCTTCGGAGGGCCGCGTCGAGGTCGCCCAGGCGTGCCGCCAGCTCGGCCGTCCGGGCCTC
>DASUHU010000117.1:0-4508 GCA_036273395.1 Candidatus Limnocylindrales bacterium | reverse complement strand
GCCCGATCAGCGCGCTCCGCGTGGGCGTCGTCCCCGGCCCGACAGCTCCCCGAAGCTGGAGCGCCCCCGCCGCGAGGGCGACGACCGCAACGGCAACGAGTAACGGTCGAACCCCGCCAACCGCCGATCCTGCCCGGACGGTCGGCCGGCTCGCCATGGCAGCCTCGGCGATCCGCCGCGGGTCCACTCGGGGGACCTCGGCATCGAGGCGGGCAGGGAGCTCGCTCGCGAGCCGCCGCTCCAGCGCGTCGGACCGGTCAGTCATCGCCGAGATCCGCCCGCAGCCGGGCGAGGACTCGCTGCAGCCGCCGCCGAACGCCGGGCCCGGAGAGACCCAGCAGCGGTGCGATTTCCTCGGACGTCAGGCCGATGCCGAAGCGGAGGCCGACGAGCTGCCGATCCTCGACCGATAGCGCATCGAGGGCTGAACCGAGGTCCACCCTCTGGGGCCCGGGCGCCTCGGGCCGGCGCGGCTCCGAGAGCCGGGCCTGTAGGATCCGGCCCAGTCGCTGCCGCCGCAGCTGCCGCCGGACCTCGTTGGCCGTGATCGTGAACAGCCAACCGGCAACGCGGTCCCGCTCACGGATGGACTCGCGCGTCGCCCAGGCCTTCTGCCACGTGGCCTGGACCGCGTCCTCGGCGAGTCGGGCGTCCCGGGCCATCGCCACCGCGAGGCGGAGCAGCTCGACGTTGTATCGCTCGACGAGCTCGATGAACTCGTCCCGCGACACACCCGATCGGTCGCTCGCCACCAGGCTCCCTCCAGGCTGGACCACGGAGACCATCACCTGTCTGATGAGTCACGAGACGGCGAAGGTGTTCCGGCCGAGACGGCGATCGTCATACTCCGCCAAGGATCTCGCCCAGGAGGAGCGTTCGTGACCGAGATGGGCGGCCGAGATCGATGACCCCCGAGGAGTTCGCCGCAGCAATCCTCGGGTGGCACGACTTCTTCCTCGCGGCCGCGGGCGCGTCGGCTGCGCTGCTCGGGCTGCTGTTCGTCGGGGTGTCGATCAACCTTTCGACGATCGCCGCCGACGAGCGACAGGACCTCCGGACGCGGGCGGAGCAGGCGTTCGCGAACCTGATCTACGTCCTCTCGGTGTCGCTGGTCCTGCTCGTGCCGGACGCCGAGGCGCACGGCGTTGGAGCGGCCCTCATTCTCCTGGCCGCGCTCGGGGTGTTCCGCGTCGCGCGCGCCCTGCCCGTGCTCGGCGGACGGCACGCGCGCGACTCGCTCCGCTCGCTCGTCCGCCGGATCATCTGGACGGTCGCGGCCGACCTGCTCCTGCTGTGGGCCGGCCTCGCGTTCTACAGCGCCGCTGACGCGCGCCTCACGGTCCTCGTCATGGCGGCGATCTTCATCCTGATCGTCGGAGCAGCCGATGTGTCATGGGAGATGCTCGTGAGCGTCTCGCAGGAATCGCGCCCCCGAGACTGAGTCAGGCCTCGGCGATCACCCCGAGCGAGACCCGGAAGCCGGCGCGGCGGTGCGACGGCGGCAGGAGCGTGCCCTGGCCGACCGGGCCGTCGCCCGGGAACCAGCGGAGCCATTCCTCGTTGAACGCATCGAACTCGCTCGGGTCACGGAGGGCCCAGTTCGCCCAGGCGACCTTCTCGAGCGAGCTCCCCGCCGACTCGAGCTTGGCCTTCAGGTTCGCGAGCGCCTGGCGTGACTGCTCCTTGATCCCGCCGTTCACCACCATCCCGGTCGCGGGATCGATCGGACCCACCGCAGACACGTAGACCATCCCGCCCGCGGTCACGGCCTTGCCCAGGCCGAAGCCGGGCGCACGTGCCGCGAGCTTCGCCGCGCCATCGAGCCAGCGGCCCTTGCCGGGCTTGGTCGGCTTCGACGGATCCTCCGGCGGGATCCCGAAGTCGCCGGCGGGCATCTCGACGCCGTTCGCGGCGAAGACGTTCATGAACGTCGGGCGGATGCCCGTGGGACGGAGCTCGCCCTGGACCTTGCCGTCGACGAACGCGGTCTGCTGGAAGGCGAAGATGTCCTGGGTCAGGATCTCGTCGTCCTCGATCCCGTAGACCTCGGTGATGTTGACGATCTTCCGCGAGCCGTCGCGGAGCCGCGCGGTGTGGACGATGAGGTCGACGCCCGAGGCGACCTGTTCCCGGATCGCCCGGAGCGGCAGCTCGTAGCCGGTCATGAGGATCATCGTCTCGAGCCGCCGGAGCATGTCCCGGGTCGTGTTGGCGTGGCCGGTCGAGAGGGAGCCGGCCTGCCCGGTGGTCATCGCCTGGATCATGTCCAGGGCCTCGCCCGAGCGGCACTCGCCGACGATGATCCGGTCGGGTCGCATGTGGAGCGCGTTCCGGAGGAGGTCCCGGATCGTGATCTCGCCGGCGCCCTCGATGTTCGGCGGCCGGGCCTCCAGGGTGACGACATGCTCCTGGCGGAGCTGCAGCTCGGCGGCGTCCTCGATCGTGATGACCCGTTCGCCCTCGGGGATGAACGACGAGATGACGTTGAGGGTCGTGGTCTTGCCCGAGCCCGTGCCGCCGGACACGAAGATGTTGAGCTTGGCCTCGACGCAGACCCGCAGGAACTCGAACATCTCGGCGGTCGCGGTGCCGAACCGGACGAGGTCCTCGACGGTGTAGGGCCGCGCGGCGAACTTCCGGACGGTGATGACCGGCCCGACCTGCGAGATCGGCTCGATGACGGCGTTGACCCGCGAGCCGTCCGGCAGGCGAGCATCGACGCGCGGGCTGGTCTCGTCGATGTGCCGGCCCATCGGGGCGATGATCCGATCGATGATCCGCTTGACGTGCTCGTCGTTGAGGAACACGACGTCGACCCGCTCGATCTTGCCGCGCCGCTCGATGTAGACGTGGCGCGGCCCGTTGACCATGACCTCGGTGATGGACTCGTCGGCGAGGAACGGCTCGATCGGCCCGAAGCCCGTGATCTCGTGGACGAGCTGCTCCACGAGCTCATGGCGCTCGTCGCGGGTGACCGAGAAGTTGCCCTCGGTGATGATCCGGTCGACCATTCCGGCGATCCGGGCCCGGACCTGCTCCTGGTCCGGCGCGTCGACGATCTCCTTGAACTGGCCGATGACCTCGTCCTGGACCTTCGAGCGGATCTGGTTGAGGAGCGCCTCGCGGGCGGGGGAGAGCGGGACGCGCGGGCGCGCGGTGGGCTTGGGTGGCGCGGCAGTCTGGCCGCGCGCCGCGGATCCGCCGCGGGCGGTGCCTTCCGCGCCGGCGGCGCCGGACCCGTCGACGGCATCCGTGCTCGAGCCATCGACGGCTTGCCCGGTGCCGGTGCTCGCCTCGAGGACGGGCAGCTCGGCGATCGCGACGGGGAGATCGGAACCGGCGCCGTCCGAGGGGCTCGCCACGCGCTCGCGCTGGGCCGCCTCGGCGGCCCGCTGTGCCCGTTCGACCCGTTGGAGCAGCGACACGCGTTGAACCCCCGTCAGCAGGTGGAACCGCAGCATACCGGTGGCTGGCAATCCGTCCGTCCGGGCGTGATGCGGTGCGGTTGGGTCCAGTACCGTCGGCGGCTCGAGCAGGACCAAACGGTGTGGCGCCCGGGCACCGCCGGCCCTGCGTCCGGCAGTCGTGATCGCTCAACGCCGTGATCGCTCAAAGCTATGAGTTGGCGGTCGCGGACGGCCTTTCGGCCAACGCGATCACCGGTACAAATCAGCATGTCGCGGTGAGTTTCCATGGCAATCGAAACGACGACGCGGCCGCACCCCAGCCGCCGGCTCATCGTCGTGAGTGATCATCCGGTCGAGGGTTGGGGGAGACCGGCGCGGCCCGGGCTAGGATGACCGGGATGGATTCATCGACGCGCCCGGAGAGATCGACCGAGTGGGGTCGCGACTTCGATCCCGATCGGCTGGCGCGGCTCGAGCTGGCCATGTGGCAGGCCTACTACCGGCGCCACGCTGGCCTGCTGCTGCGGCTCCTGATCCGGGCGAACCAGGAGCAGGCCCGCGTCGGGTTCGTCCGTGCGGTCGTGGCCGCGGCGTGGCTGACCTGGGCCGCAGCGAGATTCGGTCGATCGACCGGGAACTACGACCGATTCGTCGAACCGATCGCGCGTGGCTATCGCTGGCTCGGGCTGCCGGCGCACGTGGACGTGGCTGAGGTCGCGCGCCGCGAGCTGCGCTGGTGGGTGGTCCGGCGCGAGATCGGCCTCGCGGCCGGCGAGGCCGCGGGCCAGGCGATCACGGCCCTCTATGCCGAGCTCTACGACGTGCCGGAGACCCTCGTGGCCGAGGCCGGCCGCCTCCGCGGGCTGGCGGCGGAGGTCAGGGATCGGGGCGCGGCGCTCGATCCCGATGGCGCCGCCGGGGAGGGGCGCGCCTACTGGCCCGAGGTCGCCCGTCTCCTGCGCGAGTCCTACCGCCAGCTGTCGGCGGCCCTCACGGATCCCGAGTCTGCGTCCGCGGAAGCCGGAGCAGCCGCGTGACGGCCGCTCGACGGGACGCCGGTGCCGAGCCGTTCGCGGGCTTCGGCGCCGATGCGATCCAGTT